>NZ_JBPNHS010000029.1:0-22728 GCF_054006115.1 Mesoaciditoga sp.
GTGAGGGGGTAGCCCCTTGCGAGAGTAGGTTATCGCCCGGGTTTAGAAATCTCGAGAGGAAAGCATATAGCTTTCCTCTTTTTTCTTCTATTTCTTTTTTTCGATGTGGAGAGAAGCAATGATATAAATGTCAGAAAAGAATTAAACCTAATCCTCGAAATACATCTTCAGAAGATGCGAGTTCTTATCTGAAAGGGCTTCGCAAAAATTGTCCGTCGTTGTTCATGCACGACATGAGTTTATTACATGCTAAAATTCAAGTGATAACTCAATGGCGAATCTTAATCTTTTTGGTATAAATAATTTTTTAAAAAGGGGACTTCATTTTGGGTTTCTTGCTATCTTTTAAAATGTCAAAACTTCTTACACTCGCAGCACTTTTTGCTTTTTTTGCTTCTCTTTCATTCAGCTGGAGCGTTTACTTCACCGATCCTCCGCATGATGGGTTGCTTAAGTCTTCTTTTGTTAATTTGATATCAAAGGCTAAATATTCAATAGACTTGGCAATTTACAATTTAAGCGATGAAGATGTAATAAATTTGCTAAAAGAGAAAGAAAATGATGGTGTTAACGTTCGCATTGTCATGGAAGGAAAGAACTATGTGGATAATATTCAAAGCTTAAAAGCTTTAAACGTTACGGCTGATCCTGTTGAAGGGGGTCTTATGCATGATAGATTTGCGATTATCGATGATGAATATGTGTGGTTTGGTTCGGCCAATTTAACACATTCCTCTTTCTATAATGATTTGAATAACGCGGTAATTTTTCACTCTTTCAAATTGGCAAATGCTTTTAAGGCGGTATTTGACTCCATGTTCAAGGGATTTTTTGCATCCGAAAAATCTGAGTTTGCAACTTCTTTATCAGCTGAAAATGTAAAAGTTGATATCATTTTTTCCCCTGAAGGTGGAATTTTCAAAAAAGTAATAGATGAGTTGAAAGGAGCGAGAAAAGATGTATACGTGGCGATGTACGCTTTTTCGGATGTAAGGATTGCCCTTACTTTGATGCTCTTAGAAGAAAGAGGAGTAAAGATACACGTAATTGCCGATTCTTCGTGGAACTCTTCAAAGTACAGTGTTGTTAACAAAATGCATGAATTTGGCTTTAAAATGTATGAGAACCCTTACGGCTTACTTCATGATAAATATGTCATCATAGACCCCTGCGAAAGTGATGCTAAGGTGATCACAGGATCGTACAATTTCACACATTCTGCGCAAAGTAAAAATGATGAATTCATAGTAGTTCTTCATTCGAAGAAAATTGCCCAGCTTTACTTGAAGAATTTTGAGCTTTTAATAGGTAAGAAACGTTTGAAGTGATCACGGTCTTTCAAAAGATATATGCTTATGGTATATAATAATATGGCTCCTTCCAAGAGTAAAAGCAATGATTTTAAGAGTGCGCAACACGGGTTTCTTGAAATAAATACCGAAAGAATTTAGTGGGAGGTATGGAGGATGAATGTATTCGAAAGTGTGAAGTTTGGTCCCCTTGAATTGAAGAACAGGCTTTTTTCAGCTCCCGTAAAGACAGGATACGGTCAAACGGTAACTGAAAGGCACATCGCTTATTATTCTGCAATTGCCAACGGTGGAGTTGCCATGGCTTACGTGGAGCCAATAGCGGTTTTACCTAATGGAAGAGAACATCCAAAACAGTTAAGGTTGGATTGTGATGATTTCATTCCTTCCGTTGCGAAGATAATAGAAACAATCCATAAGGGAGGGGCACTGGCTTGTGTCCATTTGAATCATGCAGGAAGGGCAGCGAATCCTAAAGTTACCAACGGTGTTGTCTTATCGTCTTCAGAAACGGTGTGCCCTGTTACAGGAGCAAAATCCACTGCGATGACCAGGGAAGAAATATCGGAAATGATAAACGCTTTTAAAGAGAATGCCATAAGGGCAAAAAAAGCAGGGGCAGACGTTTTAGAAATTCAGATGGGACATGGTTACATAGTTTCACAGTTTTATTCCAAAAATATCAACCATAGAAGTGACGAATACGGAGAGCCTTTGAAATTTGCAAGCGATCTTTTGGACGCGGTTAAAAAGGCCAACTTACCGGTGATCATCCGCGTTTCTGGAGATGAAATGTATGAAGGAGGTCTGCATGCAGAGGATTTGAAAGATCTGTTGAATTTGGCAGAAAAGAAAGGCGTAATAGCCGTGCATGTTGGTATGGGGAACGCGTGCAATTCGCCAGCTTTTTACTATCATCACATGTTCGTTCCGAAACAAATACAAGAAGATTCTATAAAGAAAATTCGTAATTTGACCGCTCTTCCAATAATAGCGGTTGGGAGATTTGGAGATCCAGAAAGAATTCAAAAAGCCCTTTCAGAAGGATGGGCGGATTTCTTTGCGCTGGGAAGACCGTTGGTTGCCGATCCCGATTTTCCCAACAAGATGAAAAATGGAAAAGAAGATGAGATAACTTATTGTGGAGGATGCGTGCAAGGCTGTCTTGCCAAAGTAAAATCCGGTGAAGGATTGGGATGTATCGTAAATCCAAAAGTTGGGTGGCCATCAAATATAGAGAGAGAGTCAAAGAAAAAAAGAGTTGCCATATTCGGTGGTGGGCCGGCTGGTTTGCAAGCTGCTTTAACCTTAAATGAAAGGGGATACGAAGTCAAAATATTTGAAAAATCAGATAAACTGGGTGGGGCCGCAAATTTGGCTTACAAAGCTTTTGGAAAAGAAACGATGAAAAAGCCTATTGACTCTCTGATAAATAACGTCCTGCGCAGTAACATAGATGTTGAGTACAACACAGATTATGAAAGCATCAAAGTAGACGATTTTGATGAAATGTTATTTGCCGTCGGAAGCTCTCCAATAAAATTGAAAATTCCGGGTAGTGAAAATATCCTTCAAATCACGGGCCATGATTATTTTTCCAATCCAGATGTGCTGAAAGATAAAAATAGCATTTTAATAGTTGGCGGAGGAATGATAGGTGTAGAAGCGGCAGATCACCTTGTTAATGAAGGTAAATCGGTAACAATCGTTGAAATGCTCTCAGATATAGCAAGGGATATGGAACCCATCACACGCACGCTCACCTTAAAACGTCTGAAAGACAAAAATGTTAAAGTGCTCGTAGATACGAAGCTTGAAAAATTCGAAAATGATCATGCCATCTGTTCAACTAAAAACGGAGAAGAAGATATAGGCGTATTCGATGCCATCATATTCACCGTTGGCGTAAGACCAAACTCATCTCCTGATGGCGCGTTGAAAATTGGGGATGCGGATCACCCGGGGCAAATATACGATGCAGTTCATTCTGGGTTTGAAGCTGGATTGAAAATTTAGGTTCCTTATATTTTGAATCAGAAGGTGGAAGAAAGAGCGAGTTCGTTCTGACAGAACTTCGAAAAAATTGCCTTAACCGCACGTTCATAAAAGTAGCATTTTAATCGGTGCGAAAGCTTCAAAAGAATTGCTCTAGAGAAAGGAAAGAAGGGCGTTTGAAGGCCCTTCTTTTTTGAAGTTTTAAGCGTTCTTATCCTTTATGCGAGGTTACGTAGTCAACGATGCTTTTCACATCTACTAATTTTGATACATCTTCATCTGGAATTTTCATGTCAAATTTCTCTTCCAAATCCATGGTCAATTCAACAAGATCCAATGAATCTGCTCCCAAATCATCGACAAGCTTTGAATCTTCCTTTATTTCAGCTTTGTCCACTCCCAAATGTTCGCTAAGAGCGTTTTTTACCTCTTCGAGAATTTCAGAATTCTGCAATCCTGGCATTTTTCATCACTCCTTCTAAAGTTTTTTCCATTTCTTCTATGGTATCGGTTGTATATGTAGAGGCTTTTGTTGTCCTCTTTATAAGCCCGCTTAACACTTTGCCCGAACCTACTTCTATGTAGTTGGTTATTCCAATTTCTTCCATACTCCATATCGATTTGACCCATCTTACCGGTGATGTGAGCTGATCGATGAGTTTTTCGCGAATTTCTTCCGCGGTTTTTGCCGGCATTCCCGTTACGTTTAGAACCACGGGAACTTTTGGAGTTTTGAATTCCAAAGAATTTAAAAATTTAGCGAATTCTTTCTTTGCCGGTTCCATTAACGGAGAATGGAAAGGCCCAGACACGTTAAGACGTACCACACGTCTTGCGCCTGCCTCTTTAAATCTTTCTTCCGAACTGAGAAGAGATGTTATTTCTCCACTTACCACGACTTGTTTTTCAGAGTTGTAATTCGCTATGTAAACGCCATCTATTTCCTGAACGATTTCTTCAACTTTTTCAAATGGCAAACCGAGAATTGCCATCATTGAACCTGCACCACTTGGTATGGCGCTTTCCATGAGCGTCCCACGCAAACGCACGGCTTTCAACGCGTCCTCGAATGAAAGCACTTCTGCCGCGACGAGGGCTGAATATTCTCCAAGGCTGTGACCCGCCACCACATCAAAACTAACTCCTTTTGACTTTAACACTTCAAAAACCATTATTGACGTGGTTAAAAGTGCTGGCTGCGCGTTGTAAGTCTTTGTAAGTTCCATCTCATTGTTTCCAAAGATCACATTTTTCAGATCGAAATTCAAAGTTTCACACGCTTTGTCCATGATCTTTTTTGAAATTTCAAACTCATCGTAGTAATCTTTCATCATGTTTAATTTTTGTGAACCTTGTCCGGGAAAAACAAGAGCCGTTTTCATATTTCCACCCCCAAATCTACACTTTCAAATTTTTTCAGACTTTCGACTGTTTCACTCCAGAGTTCCTTTAAAAGCTCGTTAACTGGAAGGATTTTTTTCGCGAAGGCCGCTGACTGTCCCGCCATGAAAGAGCCTTTTTTCAAATCTCCATCGACGGCAGCAGCCCTCAAACTCCCTGTTGCTATTTTGTCTATGTCTTCTTGAGTGCCACACCTTTCATCTATTTTTATAAGCTCTCTCGCCAATGGATTTCTAAGGACTCTAACAGGGTGACCGGTTACACGACCTGTCACCACAGCGTCCCTCGTTGAGGCTTTTAAAATTTTTTCCTTGTAATTCGGATGAACTTCGCATTCTTCGGTGGCTATAAAGCGAGTACCTATTTGCACTCCTTCTGCGCCTAACATGAAGGAAGCCGCTATTTGTTTGCCGGTCGCTATTCCACCGGCCGCCACAACTGGAATCGAAACAGCCTCAACAACTGCAGGCACAAGAACCATTGTTGAAACACTTCCAATGTGTCCGCCGGCTTCCGTGCCTTCTGCGACTACCATGTCAACTCCCAAAGATTCCATTCTCTTTGCGAATATTTCTGAAGCGACAACGGATATAACCTTTGTGCCATTTTCTTTGAACGCCTCCACGTATTTTGCGGGATTTCCGGCACCAAATATGACAGCGTCCACCTTTTCTTCTAAGCTTACCTTCACTACCTCATCGACGTTAGACGAAAGCAACATTATATTCACGCCAATGGGTTTATCCGTTATCTTCCTTGCTTTTTTTATTTCATTCCTTAGCCAATCAGCCTCTCTGCCGCCAGAAGCGATCACACCAAGGCCACCGCTTTCAGAAACGGCGGCAGCGAGCTTTGCGGTTGAAACCCACGCCATACCGCCTTGAATAATTGGGTATTTTATATTTAAAACTTCGCACACTCTTGAAGTCATTATCTTTCCCTCCTTAAAGTTTGAAAACGTTTGAAGCCAATGCCAGACCAGCTCCATATGCAACCGTGATGACCACGCTTGAAGGACCTATTTTCCCTTCTTTTATGGCATCCTTTAAAGCTAAAGCTACCGATGCTGCTGCCGTGTTAGCATGATCGGATATGGAAATTTGAAATTTGTTCTCAGGAATCCCGCTTTCTTTTGAAACACGCGATATTATGCGGGCATTTGATTGGTGAGGCACTATCAGATCCACGTCTGAAATTTCAAGATTTGCGCGCTTGAGAACTTCCCTTATTCCCTCTTGAATTGCGCTAACTGCAAATCTAAACACGGCTTTGCCATCCATTTGAAGGTAATTTCCTCTTTCTTGGATCAGAGTTTTCCACCCCTCACTTTGAATTCTGGAATAGGAAGCCATGATGCCAGCGTCATCGCTTTTCGACATTATGACAGCTCCCGCTCCATCTCCAAAAAGAGAAGAAACGTACGGATCTTTCCAATCGACCACGATCGAAAGTTTTTCGCTTCCTACAACTGCTATCTTTGAAAAGCTTCCGCTTTTTATCATTGAATCCGCTATTTCCATGGCTTGAAGAAAACCGGAACATCCCGCTTGAATGTCCACTCCGCCTATTGCCGTGCCAATTGCGGATTGTATTCTTCCAGCCATCCCTGGAATCAAGGTGTCAGATGAGTTAGTCGCAACGAACACGTACTCTATTTCTTTAAGAGAAATATTGGCATTTTCGGCCGCTTCTTTCAGGGCTTTTATACCCATTTCCGTAGCGCTTTCTTCTGCTATGTGACGGCGTTTTATGCCAGTTCTACGATAAATCCAGCCTTTTTCCAGATTCGTATCATTTTCTATTTCTGAATTTTCCACGATCTTCGGCGGTAAGTACCCGCCTATTCCTACAATTTTAGAGAAGCTCATTTTCATCTTTCATCCCCAACAATAGAGTGGCACTTGCACACACTTCATCGTTGACTTTTGCCACTGCTTTAACGTTTATCATAGAGAATCGTTCGGAGACGATCTCAGCTTCATATATCAACTTGTCCCCTGGTCTTACAACTTTTCTGAATCTAACCTTATCGGCCCCCAAAAAAAGAGGTACTTTTTTTGGATCCAAGCCAATTAATCCGGCTGTCTGAGCCATGCCTTCAAGTATCAAAACCCCTGGCATTATGGGATTGTTAGGAAAATGCCCTTGAAATTGTGGTTCGTTGTGACTCACATTTTTAAAGGCAATTATCTTTTTTTTGCTCTTTGATATTATTCCATCCACCATGATAAAAGGGTATCTATGGGGTAAAATTTTCATTATTTCATCGTTTATTTCAGCCATTTTACACCTCCGGAATTACGGTAACGCTAACCGTACCTAAACCATACAAAGAAGCCGCCACTGGATTCATCCAGCCCATTGCCACTTTGCATTTGAATTTTGAGAGGAATGAAGAGGCTATTGCATTTGCCATTCTACTTTTTCCACTGTGCCTGATATCGACCGTGAAATGCTTCTCATTAATATCCCTCATCATAGAAGTTATGGCTCCATTTGCACTCCATGTTTGTTTTAAAAAGGTTCTTCCTCCTATGTGTTTTACCAAATTAAAGCTTCTCGTTAATATCATTCTCGAACTTTTAGACGATATTATTCCATTTTTCTTCAAAAAAGAGACGTCAGAAAACAAGATGTACGTTCTGCTTTTTGAAGAAAAATTCTTCAAGCTTTCGATATTTTTCTCGTCTTTTAAAAGGTGAGAAAGCGTAACGTTGTCCGTTAAAACTTTTTCAACGTGAATTTTGTTTTCCATTGCCGCAACGAGAGACACTGAACGTTCCACGAAATTTACAGGCCATGATGGAAGGATGACGTTTACCCTTCCATCCTCATTTATGGCCTGAAAAAGCATTTCTTTGACTTCTTTAAAGGATGGTGGATCTACGATGACGTTTTTTACGGAGAGAAAGTAAGAATTCCTTTTTAATTTTGAAATTTCGACCTTTTTTCCTCTCCATTCAACGTAAAGGGGAATCTTTTTTATCCCTTCAACATCAACGGAAGTATCCGTTATTATCAACCTTCGTACCTCCCACCAATTATGGAGGCGTTGTGTCCTCCGAAACCGAAGGAATTGGATATAAAATTCTTTATTTCCATTTTAAGCGGCTCTCCAGCAACGCAATTCACGTTTATTTCCGGATCCTTGTTCTCCAGATTAACCGTTGGAGGGATGACAGAGTTGTTCATACTCAACAGCGAAGCTATGAATTCAACCGCTCCAGCGGCTCCAAGAAGATGACCAATTTGGGATTTTGTAGAACTGACTACGAGTGTCTTAACATCTTCACCGAAAACCTTTTCTACCGCTTTCATTTCCGCCACGTCTCCAACCGGTGTTGAGGTGCCGTGGGCGTTAACGTAATTTATTTCATTTAGATTCAAACCTGACATTTCAACTGCCTTTTTCATCGAAGAGGCGGCTCCTCTTCCTTCAGGATCCGGTTGAACCATATGATACGCATCTGCGCTCATGCCGTAGCCCTTTATTTCTCCATAAATCTTAGCGCCTCTTTTAAGGGCTGATTCTAACGATTCAAAAATAAGAATGCCTGCTCCTTCTCCCATTACAAAACCGTCTCTGTTTTTGTCAAATGGCCTTGATGCGTGCTCTGGGTCATCGTTACGAGACGAAAGCGCCTTCATATTTCCGAAGGCGGCAACTGAAATGGGGGAAATTGGCGCCTCGGCGCCGCCCGTTATAACGATATCTGCCTCCCCGTTTTTAATAATGCTCGCTGCCGTTATCATCGCATGGGCACTTGATGCGCATGCACTTACGGTGGCAAAATTTGGTCCTTTGGCTCCGTGGATATTGGCAATGGTTCCTGCCAGAGTATCGGCTATCATCATTGGTACAAGGAAAGGACTAACTCGTGATGGCCCTTTTTCCAACATGTTTTTAATTTCTTTTTCTAATGAAATTATTCCCCCCACGCCCGAAGCCACTATAACACCTGCTTTTTCTAAATGTTCTTTCGTAAGATTCGCATCTTCAATGGCTTCTTTCGCCGCGGCGATTCCGAGTTGAGTGTACCTATCGTACCTTCTAACTTCTTTCGGATTCATGTACTTTTTTGGATCGAAGTTTTTCACCTCCGCGGCAATTTGAGTACGAAAATCACTCGCATCGAAAGCGCTTATCTTTGAAACAAAGCTTTTCAAGGAAAGCAATCCATTCCAGAAATCGTCTTTTCCGATTCCACTAGGCGCGACTATTCCCATTCCTGTTACAACCACACGCGTATTTTTCAATTGTTCTCACCCTTTCGTTAATTCTTCCTTGTCTCTTTGATATAGCAAAAACTATGCCAAAACCGACTTGACCAAATTTAAAGAGTTTTTAGAGATGACAAAATCATAACCGTCCAAAAAATAGACAGTTGAAAGTTTATAAGTTCAAATTTTGGACACTAAGATTCTGATATAATTTTCAACAACCTTTTTGCCGCCAAATACGGGCCTTCTTTTTCATAGCCAGCTATACCGAGCATGGTTCTTATTTCTCCAACTTTTACTCCACTTTCAAACATTTTGCTCATGTAATGCTTCACTATTTTTTCGTGCTCTTCCCTTTTTTGAATTGCACCAAAAGGATTAGCAAAGTAAGAATACGACATTCCCTTTTCTGCGGTTGTTCCTTTTGCCATTCTAGCTCCTTGTGAAAAAACATTTATCGCATCTTC
The DNA here is from genome assembly GCF_054006115.1 of Mesoaciditoga sp. Classification (NCBI taxonomy): domain Bacteria; kingdom Thermotogati; phylum Thermotogota; class Thermotogae; order Mesoaciditogales; family Mesoaciditogaceae; genus Mesoaciditoga; species Mesoaciditoga sp. Next base: position 9,395 of record NZ_JBPNHS010000029.1, read on the forward strand.
AACCTTGTCAAAGAAAATTACCCTTTCTTTATCAGAACGAACGTTCGTGTAGTTATTGGCATAAAAGAAGAAATCTATTGGGGTTGGCTGAATGATCTCGTCATAATTTCCATAAGGGACTATAACTCGTGCGTTGGTTTGATCTGGATTCATGAAAACGCTTCTATCTATGTTGGAATATGCGTATCCTGGCGGAAGATCGTCCAAACGCACAAATGCACCTGTTTCGGTACCGTAAGCCACTATTTTTCCGTTTTCTATATCCAATGATCCCATATCGTCTATTATTACCCTCAAATGGGAAACTTCTGGAAATCGGCTAAGTGCATCAAGTGTCTCGGATTTTCCAGCACCACTGTCTCCCATAAACATCGCAGTGGCGCTTTTGCCGTTTTTGAGTTTTATTTGGGCAAGTGAGCCATGGATGGGTAACTTAAATCTGTCTATCATTATCAAGTTATGCACCGTTAGCAGTATCTTCTTGGCGTATCCAAAATAGTCGTTTTCCTTTAACTGCGGTATTACCCCAACGTAAAGTTCATCTTTAAACACCACCCCATTGGGATAATCATTGCCCGCTTTTTCTTGTGGAACTCCAAATAAAACTATTCCATTCGGATTCTTTAGTTCATCGGGTGTGGCTATCTCATAAAGGTTGGCAAGCCCCGCCGCGTGGCAAAGGTTTTCGGAATTTATGTAAACGTATATAAGAAGATGTCCGACATGCAGTGGCAAAACATACCAATCTTTGTTCAACTCTACCTGAGAAAGAAATTCTCTTTCTATGACGGGAAATACTCCTTTTCTCTTGTTGGAATTCGTGTAGAATATCACCGGTGGCTCATAAATAACACTCCAAATGAAAGGCACTGAATACATCCAGGTGTATTTCATTCTTTCTTCATGTTTCATTCTCGATTTATCAACTATGAATATGGCCTGCGCTCCACTGGAAACTTGGCGCAAAATTTTTTCCGTTTTAACGGAAATGTTGTTTTCCATGGAACGATAAACGTTTCTTACGGTTTTTTCGAAAGTTTCTCCTACAAGTTCCGCCTCTTTCATGGCGTTAAGTCTTGCATCGAAAGACTTTAAATACCTTTCACGCTTGATCACGAAACGATGTTTTTTACGCCAAAAATCATACAACCCTTCGATGAATTTATGCAAGAGCGCCTTATCTTCATTTTCTTCTTTAATAGGTTTAAACGTTAATTGGTACAAAAAACTCATGATTTTATCAAAGTTTATTTTCTTTGATTTCTTGCTTTTCATGAGCGCACGAAGAAGCTTTGGATCACCATTTTTTAACACTTCCACATACTCTCTCACTATCTTTTCAAACAGGGGATTAGAGATGATCTGGGCGTAGTTATCTATTATGCTTCCTTTGATCACAACTGTTCTTGACAAAGTTCTTCACCTTCCTTTCTTTGCGATTAAGCGAATTTCATGCCAAACAAAAAATGCCGTTTTTACGGCATTTTCATCACTTCCTGGCGTTTTTACCATTCAATTTTTGGACTATGAACTTATGTCAATGTTCAGATTTCAAAAGGGGATAATTCTCCCTCGAAGTGCTTGTCAGATTTTTAAAAGGGCGCTTTGAGGTATTTCAGCTTTCTGAAGGAAGTCATTTGAAAAGTCCAATTTTTCGTTTAGGGGAACAAAAAGGTGCAAGGTTACTTTTTCGGTAAATTCAGGAGGTGAATAATAAAAATAACCTGCTTTTCTAAAACGGTAAGCCAATTTGTCGAAGCTGTGATAGTCGGTTTCAATTTTGATTTTTTTTCCTATCAAAAATTTCTCTTGCTTTCCTTTCAATGCCATATTGGCTGCACTGGAATAAGCTTCTATAAGCCCTCTTATACCCAATTTTGTTCCACCAAAGTACCTTGTTACCACCACGGCAACTCTGTCCATGCCTGAAGATTTTATGCTAAAAAGAATTGGCTTTCCAGCGCTCCCTGACGGTTCGCCCGCGTCGGACGAGTATTCCGTTTCTCCTATCTTGTAGGCCCAACAATTGTGAGTGGCATCCTTGAATTCAAAAGAAATTTTAGAAATAAACGCCTTTGCTGCATCTTCACTTTCAACGAAAGAAGCCGTGGCAATAAAAAGTGAATGCTTGATTTTTATAGAAGCACGGGAGATTTCTTTCAGGGATGTGAAAGTATCAAACTTCATTTCGTTTTTTTAATGGCTGATTTCAAACGTTCTATTTCCCTTTTGATTATTCCAGCGAGCTCGTAATTTTCGCTCTTTATAGCTTTTGCCATCTTTCTTCTCAAAATAGATATTTCGTAATTAACCTTTTCTTCTTCTTGTAAGTCTGTCCCAAACATGCTTTTCATGTTTTCGGCAAAAAAGGAAACACTGTCAACCTTTACCAATTCTATGGCAACATTTACCTTCGGTTTTGAGTTCATAATGGTCCAACTATCCAAATTCAAGTTGAGCCTGTCACTTTTAAACGAATTTATACTTTTTCTTAGACATTCCCGACAATAAGCTATTTCCTTGATGAAACCTTCCAGATAAACATTCACAACTACATCCGCTTTTTTACCGCAAACGGTACATTTCTTTTCCATCTAAACCACCTTCATACCGTTAAACTTGTTCATCGCATATATTAAACCATATTTGGCACTTTCTACGACAGCTTCGACGGATAATTCAAGTACTTTATGAAGCTTTATCATCTCATCATCTGTGAATTCGGAGAGTACAAAATCCACAGCATCTGACGTTTTAGGACCAATTCCAACTCTCAGACGTGGAAATTCATTTGTTCCTAACACGTCTATAATAGATTGTACACCTTTATGGCCTCCAGAAGATCCCTTTTGTTTTATTCTTATCTTTCCCAGAGGAAGATCCAGATCATCGGATACCACCATTGGAAGATTAGGTAGCTTTAAATGTTTGAATATCTCTCCACTCAAATTCATAAAAGTTAATGGGCGCAACAAAACAAAAGGCATTTTTTTCACTGCCACCGAGTAAAGGGTGTACAATTTTTCTCTTCTTTCAAAATGAGGTGGGTATTTCTTCAAGAACTCGTCTAAAAACAGAAAACCAACGTTATGACGAGTAAAAACGTACTGTGGGCCTGGATTTCCCAAGCCCACTACCACGAATTCTTTCACCTTACTCTTTTTCTTTTTCCTCAGGTGCTTTTTCCTTTATCGCTTCTGGTTCTACTTCTTCGCTTTCTTCCGTCACTTCAACTTCTTCCGCTCTTGGAGCCTTTATTCCAACGACGACTTCGTCTAAATCTGTAAGAATTTTCATTGTTTCTGGAATGTTAAGATCTTTGACTCTTAAAGATTCGCCAACACCGAGAGATGAAACATCCACTACTATCTCTTCTATAAGATCTTTTGGCAGCACTTCTATTTCGATTTCTCTTATAACTTCTTCAAGTACTCCTCCAGCTTTCACGCCAGCAGCTTCTCCAACGAATTTAAGAGGTATTCTGAAGTGCATTACCTTTCCTTTTTCTGGTTCGTAAAAATCTGCGTGAATAACCTTCGTTGTCAATTTGTGTCTTTGAATGCTCTTAATGAAAACATCCAACTCTTCGGTTTTGTCACCCTTAATTATCAGATGAACTGGTGTCGTTTCTCTTGCCTTTTCAAGCAAAGAAACTATTTCCGCTTCTGGAATCTGAACTTTGATGTTTTTCCTATCAGGCCCGTAAACTATTCCGGGAATCAGATTCTTTTTTAGCAATCTTTTTGCTTTTTCGTTTTCTCTAACGGTTGCTTCTAAAGTTAAAGCCATAAAAAAACTCCTCCTTATCTGAATCTTTCTATCTGAACAATATGCTTACTGACAGATTTCTTCTTATTCTCATTATAGCTTCGCCTAACAACGGTGCTATGGAGACGACAGAAATTTTTTCCGGTAACCTTTCATGATAAATTGTATCGGTCACGTAAATGTGATCGATAGGAGAATCATCCAGAATTTTCAGCGCTTCTCCCGAAAATATACCATGTGTTGCACAGGAAATGATCTTCTCAGCTCCATGCTTCTTCAGCAATTCCGCACCCGCTACCAGCGTCCTAGCAGTGTCGATTATATCATCAAACATTATCGCAGTTCTACCTTCGACTTCTCCTATTACGTGAAGTACTTCCGCAACGTTGTCTTTTGGTCTTCTTTTGTCCAGAATGGCCATTGGGACGCCAAATTTTTCAGCTATCTTTCTCGCCCGTTTCACCGCACCAACGTCTGGAGCCACAATAACGGTTTTATTCTTGTCAAACGTTTCGTATTTCTTCAAAGCCTTAAAGAAAACGGGAAAAGATTGCAAATTATCAACAGGTATATCGAAAAAGCCTTGAATTTGTTCCGCGTGCAGATCGACCGTTAACACCCTCGTTGCTCCTGCCACCGTTAAAAGATTGGCCACAAGCTTTGCCGTTATCGGATCTCTGCCTTTTGCTTTTCTATCCTGCCGTGCGTATCCGTAATAAGGCATCACCACGGCTATGCTGTTCGCTGAAGCCCTCCGCAGAGCATCTACCATTATTAACAATTCCATTAAATTATCGTTGACTGGAGTGGAAGTCGATTGAATCACAAAAACGTCGTGACCTCTGACCGTCTCCCCTATTCTACAATTTATCTCTCCGTCTGAGAAGCGAGACAATTCCACTGAAGCAGGAGAAACATTCACGTACGCACATATTCTGTCTAAAAGAGCTTTATTGGATGAACCACCTAAAATTTTAAGCTCACTTTTCATCTTCTTCCTCCATCTTCTTCAAAACCCATTTTTCTTTGTTAACCTGCCTCGCTCTACCAAGCGCTAACGCAAAAGGTGGCACATCTTGTGTTATAACAGATCCCGCGCCTATTAGCGCTCCTTCTCCGATCTTTACTGGCGCCACAAGAGCCGTATTGGAACCTATAAATGAATTTTTACCTATAAAGGTCTTGTTTTTCTTCACGCCATCGTAATTGCACGTTATGGTACCTGCCCCTATATTCGTGCCTTTTTCAACTGTTGCATCGCCAAGATAGGTTAAATGCTGGGCTTTTACACCTTCAAAAAGGTGAGAATTTTTAACTTCCACGTAATTCCCAATTTTAACGTTTCTCTCTAATTTTGTGCCCGGCCTTAATCTTGAAAATGGTCCAACTCCACACCCTTGTGAGATGTAAGCGCTATCACACTCGGATCTTATCACATAAGTGTTTCCACCAACAAAAGTATCCTTTAAGGTTGTTTGTGGACCTATGATCGCGCCACTTTCTATCGTGGTTCTTCCGTACAAGAATGAGAATGGCTTTATCACAACACCCGCTTCTATATCCACGTCAGGTCCTATGAACGTGCTTGAAGGATCTTCTATGGTAACGCCCTTTTCCATGAAAAGATCGAGTATGTGTTCTTTTGCTATTTTTGCAAGCTTTGCCAATTCTTTTTGCGTATTTGCACCTAGAATTTCCCATGAATTTGCCACTTCTAACGTATCAACTTCATACCCATTGGCCAACAGTATTTCTACCGCATCTGTAAGGTAATATTCTCCCTTTTTATTGGAGGGTTTTATCCTTTCAAGCGCAAACCGTAACGCTTTTCCTTTAAAAGCGTACATTCCACTGTTCACTTCATTTACTTTCAAAGTTTCCTCGTCAGCGTCAATTTCTTCAACTATTTTTGATATTTTCTCCCCTTGCCTTACTATTCTTCCGTAACCTGAGGGATCATCTACTTTCGCCGTTAAGATCGTCATGTCCGCCTGTGAAGAAAACAATCTTTTTATCGTTTCTGGATTTATCAGTGGTGCATCTCCATACAAAATGACTACTTTATCTTCTTCTTCCACGAATTCTTCCGCACACTTCACCGCGTGCGCGGTGCCAAGTTGTTTTTCCTGAACGTACACTTTTGTTTCTTCTGGAAGAACGCCCTCGACTTCATTTATTCCATGACCAACAACAACGGCGAATTGCGTAATCTCCGCCTTTAATGTGCTGTCGATTACCCATCTCAGCATTGGCTTTTCCAAGATTTTATGAAGCACCTTCGGCGTGGGAGAATGCATACGTTTTCCTAAACCGCCAGCAAGGATTAAAACTTTATTCACCTTTTCTCACCTCTGGGATTATACATAAATCAGACTTCATTTACAAATGAAAGCGCTTTCTTTACAATTTCTTCAAGATCGCGCGCGCCACTTTTAACCGCCCTTTTTACCGCTTCAAAAGACTTTTGCCTTGAAAAGCCAAGGGCCAACATAGTTTCAACGGCTTCTCCAATTTTGCCATCTTCATTTTGCACACTTTCCAGTTTTCCGGCAAGCTCAACGATCATTCTTTCAGCCGTTTTTGCCCCAACAGACGGAAGAGACTTCAAAAAAGCGACATCTTTGGAGTTAATCGCGTTCGCAAATGTGTCAAGATCCGTCACGTCCAATATCTTTAAGGCGTTTTTTGGCCCTATTCCGCTAACTTTTACAAGCGCATCGTACATTGTCCTTTCCGCCTTATCCAGAAAACCCACCAATTCGGTCGGAGAATTTTCTTTTGTTATTTCGCGCGTGTAAACAATAACCTCTTCTTCGAGATCGATTTTGATCAGATCTTTCGATATCATTGAAATTTCGTAGAGGACGCCATTCACGTCCAAGACAACGGATGTATCGAACTTTGAATGGACGATTCCCTTCAATCCCCATATCATTTCTCACTCACCATCGGCTTCCAAATTGCCGGTTAAAAAAGTCCTTGCCTTTCCTATAGTGTAAAAAGAGCCACTTATCAACATAACAGCTTTTTCATTTTTACACATATCGTGGCAAGTGTTTACCGCGTCTTCAATATTTTTTATGAAGCCAACGTTGTCATATTTTTGAGCTGCCAGCGTGTAGACTTCAAATGAGTTCGTTGCCCTCGGACTTGCCGGAGTGGTTATGTAAAGGCGTTTTACAACTGGGGCTAACGTGTCTATCATTCCCATGTAATCTTTATCGTTTAAAATTCCTATAACGGCATTTACGTTTTTTGATGGAAAATAAATCTTCAAATTTTGAGCAAGCACTTTCATCGCGGGTTTGTTGTGAGCGGCATCGAGAATGACGGTTATATCTGAGGGAATCCATTCAAATCTTCCCTCTAAATTCAAAGTGAATACGGTGTCAAACGCTTTTTTTTCATCAAAGTGAAAGACTTTTTTATCTTCAATGATTTTCAAAGCTGCCAAAGCTATTGCAATATTTTGCACTGCTTGTATGCCGTTCATTCTTGTTTCAAAGTGAGTACTTTTATCTTTCCAGATGAAGTCAAAGGAATTCTTTCCAAGCTCAAAATTTTCATTTGCGATGGCGTAATCTTTTTCCCAATTCACTATCGGACTTTCGTATTCTTTTGCTTTTGAAGCTATAACCTTAAAAGCATCATTTTCCATCTTTCCAAGCACAAGAGGAACTCCTTTTTTTATTATACCCGCCTTTTCAAAGGCTATCTTTGAAAGGTTGTTCCCAAGAATGTCCATGTGATCGAAATCCACTGTGGTGATCACAGAAACTATTGGATCATTCACCACATTGGTGGCATCGAATCTTCCGCCAAGGCCAACTTCCGAAACTACCACCTTTGCCCCCTTTTCTTTGAAGTAAAGAAAAGCCATTGCGGTGACTATTTCAAAAAAAGTCGGCTCCATTTCCGGAGCTGACATTTTATTTGCTTCGTTCATAACTTTTTCGAAGATTTCAACGCATTCATTTTTTGAAATGTATTCATCGTTAAAGCGTATTCTTTCTCTGAATGTTTCCACGTGAGGTGAGAAATAACTTCCGACTTTTACACCGTGAGCCTTTAACATGGCTGAGATAGTTTTAACCACGGTTCCCTTCCCGTTGGTTCCGCCCACGTGAACGTATTTGAAAGTTTTTTGTGGATTTCCAAGCCTTGCAAGGAGCTCTTCAATTCTTTCAAGTCCAAGCTTTATTTTAGTTTCAGGATGGACTGAATAAAGTGTTTTGAGCATCTCCGCGTAATTCATTTCGATCACCCTGCTCATCTTTCGAGTTCTTCAATAGTTTTCTTCAATTTCTCTATCTTTTGTCCTAATTCGTCCCTTTCGTTTTTTACTTTTTGTACTATTTCCTGTGGAGCTTTATTCAAAAAGTTGGGATTTGAAATCTTTTTCTCGGCCTTTTCAAAATCCCTTTTCAGCTTTTCAATCTTTTTATGAAGTCTTTCAATTTCTGAAGAAATGTCAAATTCTTCATTCATGACCACGAAGATCTCATTCTTTAATCCAACGGCCGCAGTCATCGAATGTGTGGGTCTCTTTTCCACTTTTTCGATCGTTGAAACGTTTGCGAGCTTCAAAATGTACTCTTTAATGGACTCTTCGACAAACAAATCATCTTCTCCAATATAAGCAACTCTCACCTTTTCAGATGGAGGAAGTTCCAACTCGGCTTTCACAGATCTTATTCCCTTTATGGCGCTCAAGATGAATTCAAAGCCTTCTTCTTTAAAGTCGTACTCTTTTCTTTTCTGCGGCCATGTTGATTTGGCCACAAATCCTTCAAAGAAATTTGACCACACTTCCTCTGTTATAAATGGCATAAAAGGATGAAGGAGCTGCACGCTGGTTCTTAGAACATGAAGAAGTACACGCTTCGTGTTTTCGGAGTACAAGGCGTTCTTCATCTGGACTTTTGAAATTTCTATATACCAGTCGCAAAAATCTCCCCAGAAAAAGTTATAAATTGCGTGTGCCGCCTGATTTAGATCGTAAGACTCTATGGCCTCGCTAACTTCCGTTATGGCACTATTCAATTTAGACAATATCCATCTGTCAGCGGCCGTTTTGGCTTCAGGAAGTTCGTACTCAACACCTTCAACATTCATCTTTACGAAACGCGCTGCGTTCCATATTTTGTTTGAAAAGTGTTTGAAAGATTCAAATGCCCTTTCATCGAGGTTTATGTCCCTTCCTTGAGCTGCCAGCATGGCCAAAGTTATGCGCATCGCATCGGCACCGTATTCGTTAACCACTTCTATGGGATCTATACCGTTACCAAGCGATTTTGACATTTTTCTTCCGTATTTGTCCCTTACAAGTTGGTGAATGTACACATCGTGAAAAGGCACATCGCCCATGAATTCCAGGCCCATAACTATCATTCTGGCAACCCAAAAGAAAATTATGTCAAAGCCGGTTACGAGCAGATCCGTTGGATAATATTTTTTCAAATCTTTCGTATTTTCAGGCCATCCTAGTGTTGAAAAGGGCCATAGTGCCGAGGAAAACCATGTATCCAGCACGTCTTCGTCTTGGACAATATTTGTCGATCCACACGCTTCACAGGCGTGGGGCTCATCTTCTGAAACGGTTATATGGCCACAGTCTTTGCAGTACCATACCGGAATCCTATGTCCCCACCATAACTGTCTTGATATACACCAGTCCCTAACATTTTCCATCCAATTAAGGTAAACCTTTTTCCATCTGTCAGGGTGAAATTTCACACTCCCATCTTTTACCGCCTTTATTGCCGGTTCGGCTAAGGGTTTCATTTTGACAAACCATTGATCTGAGAGCTTGGGCTCAACCGCCGTATGACATCTGTAGCAATGGCCCACCGAATGGACGTAATCTTCGACTTTTACCAGATAGCCTTCTTTTTCAAGATCTCTAACGATTGCTTCCCTTGCCTCTTCTCGACTCATTCCCTTGTAAGGAGAATCAAAATTTATTTTCGCTTCATCATCGAATATGTCAATCGTTTCCAAATCATGCCTTTTTCCTATCTCGAAATCGTTTGGATCGTGGGCGGGCGTTACCTTCAACGCACCGGTTCCGAATGTTGTATCAACGTACTCGTCGGCTATTATTGGAATTTTTCTTCCTACCAACGGAAGGATTGCCCACTTTCCAACGATATTTTTGTATCTCACATCATTTGGGTTTACGGCTATGGCGGTGTCACCTAACATCGTTTCGGGTCTCGTTGTTGCGATTACAACTTCACCGCCCCCATCGATTGGATACCTTACATGGTAGAGTTTTCCTTTTTCATCTTCGTACTCTATTTCTTCGTTAGAAAGCACCGTCCCACATTTTGGACACCAATTCACCATGTATTTTCCTTTGTAGATAAGACCTTTTTTGTACAAAGAAACGAAAACTTTCTTTACGGCTTTATTCAATCCTTCATCGAGCGTGAACCTTTCCCTGCTCCAGTCACACGAAGCCCCCATACTTTCGATTTGCGCTCTTATGCGTTTGCGGTATTCATTTGCCCACTCCCACGTGACTTCTGTGAACTTCTTTCTTCCTATTTCTTCTTTTGTCTTTCCTTCTTTGTCCAGCTTTTTCACTACCACGTTTTGCGTTGCTATGCCCGCATGATCTTCGCCCGGCAACCATAGGGTTTCTTTGCCTTTCATTCGGTTGTATCTGGTTATGATATCTTGTACCACTATATTCAAGGCGTGTCCCATGTGAAGCTGACCCGTTATGTTGGGAGGCGGTATCACCATGGAAAATTTCCCATTTCCCTTTTCAGGTTTAAAAACGCCGTTTTCTTTCCATTTTTCGTACCATTTTTTTTCTATATCTTCAGGAGAGTAAGATTTATTCACAAAAAGACAACTCACCGTCTGCATGCGGTGGTTGATTCACCTCCCGTTTTCAAATTCTCGTTGAATTATACCATCAAAGCGCAGCATCAATCATCATTCGCATATCCATTTGTCGTAAGATTGAACCTCATGGCGATCGATTTCGCCACTTCTTTGATTTTATTTTTCGGTACCAAACATGAAATTCTGCTATTTGAAGAGCTTATCATGTCTATGTTTGCCCCAACGTCCGCTATAGAACTGAACATGGCGTGTATGATCTCGGACGATCCAAGAATGTTGACTCCCACTATTGAAACTTTTGCGATTTCTTTGTCAAAGTGCACATTTTCCGCCTTTACCTCACCTTTTACCTCTTTGATTGCCTGAACGGCTTCGGAAAAATCATCGTTTGCTACGGTAAAAGCAACGTCATTTTTCTTTCCTTTGTGCATACTCTGAACTATCATATCCAGAGCGAGATGGCGAGAAGCCAATTTTTCAAATATTCTGGCAGCTATCCCAGGTTCATCCGGAACGCCTTCCACAACGATCTTCACTATATTTTCATCAACGGTTAAAGCTCTAACAAGGGGCTCTTCCATATCATTCATCCCTTCTATTTTCGTTCCCATTCCATTTTCATGAGCGTGTTTGACAACGAGGGACACTTTGTAACGCCGGGCCAATTCAACAGCTCTCAAATGAAGAACCTTTGCGCCATGAGCCGCCATTTCGATCATTTCATCATAAGAAATTCTATCTATGTGTTTTGGAAATTCAACGTACCGTGGATCGGCTGCGTATACGCCATCCACATCGGTGAATATTTCGCACACGTCGGCATCTAAGGCATAAGCTATTGCAACCGCGGTTGTATCGGAGCCTCCACGCCCTAAAGTTGTTATCTCACCGGATGGACTTATTCCTTGAAAGCCAGCCACCACGGGAATTTTTCCTTCATCGAGTATGCTGCGAAGCTTGCCTCTGTAAACACGTTTTAATTTTGCACGTGAATGGGTGGAATCCGTATCTATACCGGCTTGAAAACCGGTTAGAGAAATTGCTTTTTTCCCCAGTTTTGAAAGCGCTGAAGCGAGCAGGGCAATTGATATCTGTTCTCCCGTCGAAACTATCATGTCGTATTCTCTTGGGCTGGGATCGGCATTCACTTTGTGAAGTAAGTCAATGAGATAATTGGTCGTTTTTCCCATAGCGGATACCACAACCACTACATCATTTCCTTCATCTTTTGAAAGGGCTATTTTTTCCGCTATTTTTAAAATCTTTTCCGGTGTTTCCACAGATGTGCCACCGTACTTTTTAACTATTATCAAGGTCTTCCACCTTTTTCCCATCATTTTTTCGCGCGTTCAAGTATATTAAAAGAAAAAGACCGGTGTAAACGAAAAGATCTCCAATACTACAAGCGTAATGAAGATTTAGAAAATTTATAGGTATCACGTCTGATAAAAACGGAAAGATCGTTTTTGAAGACATGAAAACATGTTTTGCATCCATCATGTTTGGATTGAGCCCTGCCAGTATGAGTGTGTGCTTCGAGACCGGCATTTTTCCCATATTCGCGATTACAACGAAAGAGTTGAGAAATTCACCCACGCTTATCATGAAAAATCCCTTTATTTTCCAGTTCATCAAACAAAATATCGCCAGTGTCAGGTAAGCCGTAATGGTTATGGCTCCAGAAAATCGACCAGGATCTTTTAAAACGACAAAAAGTTCCAGAGCAAATGGCACGAAAACCAGGTAAAACCATTTAAATTCCGTGTTTAATGGATTCCACACGCTCTTTTTTATCAACAGAGATAAACCTAGCGCTATTATCGTTATGTAAAAAAATATCATTTTTCTTTCTCCACATCTTCGCCTTTTCTTACCGCTTCTATTTTTTCTATAACATCCAAAAAAGCGGCCAACACAACTGGATCAAAAGATCTTCCGCTTTCTTCTTTCATTATACTCAACGCCGCTTTTGGATCAAACTCTTTTCGGTAAGCACGCTGTGTCGTCAACGCATCGTAGACGTCCACCACCTCTATTATTCTCGCTTCGAGTGGGATTTCTCTCCCCTTCAACCCTTCCGGGTATCCGCTGCCGTCCCAATGTTCGTGGTGATACTTTACCCACGGGACCATCTTCTTGAAAGAGGGAATTTCGCCTAATATCTTCGCACCATTTACGGGATGGGCTTTTATCTCTTCGAATTCTTCCAAAGACAATTTCCCCGGTTTGTTGAGAATTCTGTCTCTGACTCCTATTTTTCCTATGTCATGAAGCCATGCCGCCATTTTCAGCTCTTCGAGATGTCTTCCTTCAATTCCAAGTCTTTCCGCAACGATGGCGGCGTACTTTGAAACTCTTTCGCCATGCCCCGCCGTGTAAGGATCTTTTTCTTCAAGCGCTTTAAGCAAAGCCGACATCGACTCTATTTTCGAATCGAGAACCTTTTTGTAAAGCTCCAGGATGAATCTTATGATCAACAACGGTCCCAAAGCTACGGCTATGTCCCATAGACCAACGTACGGGTACAGAAAAACAACCACGTAAGCCACAGCGAGTGAGATGAATATGCTTGCACCGAAGAAGTCGACAAAAACATCTTTAAGTAGAATCTTCATCTTCTTTTTTGTTGCCAAACTTAAGGCTCCTGTAACAAAAAAGCCGTTTATCATAGCATACGTTACTATTGCAAAAGCTATTGCGATTATTCTCAC
>NZ_JBPNHS010000030.1:0-5632 GCF_054006115.1 Mesoaciditoga sp.
ACTTGCATGTGTTAGGCACGCCGCCAGCGTTCATCCTGAGCCAGGATCAAACTCTCCATCCTATATCTTCAACGGAAGCTTTCGCTTTCCCCTTACCGCTGCTGCCTGCTTTTCAATGACCTCACGCATTGCATTTTAGCACAAAAATCTTCCCTTGTCAACCATCCTACAAGGACCAACCTTCATCTTGGTTTCCTTTGTCAGACGGTGATATCTTAACACTTTTATACCACTCATGTCAAGTGATTTATCAAAAATTTTATTAAAAATTTCTAAGTATAAACTCCAAAATATCTTTGGAGGCCATCTGCCTTATCTCATTTCTGTCATCATTATAAACGTGTTTCCACGTTTTCAATTCATTTTGGTAATACACGGAAAACCAAACCGTACCCACAGGCTTCTCTCTTGTTCCACCTGTTGGTCCAGCTATACCAGTTATTGAAACGCCTATATTCGTACCGAAAATACCACTAACATTCTTTGCCATTTCTTCTGCACACTCTTTGGATACGGCGCCGTATTCCTGCAAAATTCGTCTGGAAATTCCAAGGACTTTTTGTTTCGCTTCATTAGAGTAAGCCACGATTCCCCCTTTGAAAATCGCCGAAGCACCCGCCACATTAACAATTTTGCTTGCCAGCATGCCGGCAGTTATCGATTCAGCTGCAGAAATTGTGAGATGTTTGTTCAAAAGAAATTTGTAAAAAGCCTCTTCAAGCGTTTCTTCTTTTTTCCCAATTCGTTCGATTGGAAACCTTCTTAATATTTCGTTCTTCATCTTGCCTATCATTCTTCTTGCGGACAATTCGTTTTGCGCTTTAGCGGTTATTGAAATATCTATCCATCCTTTTTTCAAAAAAGTGGCAACGGTTGGGTTTTCAGATAGGGTTAGATCGTGTACGATTTCTTCCACTTCAGATTCTCTCATGCCATATATTTTCACATTTTCATTCAATATGCAAGCCCTTCCCAAATTTCTCAAGAAATCCTCAAGCCCATTTTTTAATATGGATTTCAATTCAGATGGTGGGCCAGGCAGAAGTATTAAATATTTCTTATCAATCGGGATCACGATACCAGGTGCGACACCCACGGTATTTTCAAACAAAAGTGCACCCTTTGGTATACGAGAAAATGAGTCTACAATTCTCTGCGAATGAACATTACTTTCTTTGAGAAATTCCTCTATTTTCTCATTTTTTTCAAGTGGAATACCAGTTGCCAAAGAAGCAGCCTGCTTGGAAACATCGTCATCCGTTCCTCCCAGTCCTCCAGTGGAAAGAACTACATCTGCCCTTCTCAGAGCTTCAGAATACGCTTGGGCCACTCTTTTTATGTTATCACCAACCGTGGTATACCTGTAGATATCTATTCCACACTTTGCTAAAACTTCACAAAGAATTCTCGCATCCTCGTTGCAATTCTTTCCCAAAAGCAATTCTGTTCCAGTGGAAACTATCTCCGCGTTCACTTCAGCAATCCCTTCTTTTCAGCTCTAAGGAAAGCCGCAATGGTTTTTGAATCAACGATATCATTTTCGTTTATCATTTTTTCGACTTCTTCCTTAGAAAAGTATTCTATTTCTACGAATTCATCTTCGTCCAAACTTTGTTCTCCTTTTTCCAGATCGCTTGCAAAGAAAAGATATATTTTTTCATCGGAAAATCCTGGTGTGGTGTATATGTAACCAAGTTCTTCCCATTTTTTAGCGATTAATCCTGTTTCTTCTTTTAATTCTCTTTTGGCACAATCGATAGGAAATTCGTTTTTATCTAATTTTCCAGCGGGAATTTCCCATAATATCTTATCAACTGGATAGCGATACTGCCTTTCCAAAATTAAAAAGCCTTTTTCATCAACAACCAGCATAGCTGATGCACCAGGATGACGTACGACTTCTCTTGTGGATGTGTGTGAATTCGGCAATTCCACTTCATCAACGTAGAGTTTTATCATTCTTCCGTTGAATTTCAAAGATGAGCTGAGTTTTTTCTCTTTTAATTCCATATTGTCCTCCTTATTCCTCTTTCACTTCTAATTCTCTAAAATTGGCCAAGGATACCCTTGGCCAATCCATAGCGACTCATCTTTATCAAAGGTAAGCTTGCTCACCGTGTAACATTTCGTCTGGATTCTCCTCTTCTTCTTTTGTCACTTTAACCCTGGTAAAGAGATGTATGAACCAGAATATGAAGAGTGTTATAACAAATGAATAGGCGCTGAGCACGGCAACGGCAACGGTTTCTTTTCCAAAGAAAGCCGGATTTCCAAAGAATAGTCCATTTGCTCCAGACGGGTTAACGGCAACTTCACCAAGTAATCCAAGCATCAATATACCGAGTATTCCGCCAACACCATGAACACCAAAAACGTCCAACGCGTCGTCAAGTCCTTTGCTGTTGTTAACGGCTTTAACCATTCCATAACAGACAAGAGCGGCAACTAATCCTATAAGCATGGCACTTGGAACGGATACATATCCGGCAGCAGGCGTTACAGTGGCTAATCCCGCAACAGAGCCCGTCATGAAAGCTAAACTCTTGGCTTTTTTTGACGCGCCCCATTCGATTAAAAGCCACGTGAAACCCGCAACTGCGGCCGCTATATCTGTATTAACAAACGCAAGCGTTGTTACGCCATTAGCAACGAGCTCACTTCCAGCGTTGAAACCAAACCATCCAAACCAAAGCATGGCAGTTCCAATTGCAACGAGTGGAAGATTGTGTGGCGCATCGTTACATTCAGTTCTCCTTCTTCCAAGATATATAATGGAAGCTAATGCTGCAAGACCAGCTATAGCATGAACAACTATTCCTCCGGCAAAATCAAGAACCCCCCATTGCTGGAATATACCTCCGCCCCAGATCATATGGGCAACTGGATAGTACACTAGTATTTGCCATAATATTAAGAACCAAATGTAAGATTTGAAAGTAACCCTTTTCAAAAATGCTCCCGTTGCCAGAGCTGGAGTTATTATTGAAAACATCATCTGGAACGCCATAAAGGCGTAAACTGGTATCCCGGTATTCCCGAATATGTCTGTCGGTTTTATACCGATAAGGAAAACATGATTGAGATTTCCAATGAAAGGCCCCTTTCCACTAAAAACCAAGGAGTAACCTATTATCACCCACATTATTGCGCTTATTCCCATGGATACGAAGCTTTGCATTGCTATACTTATAACACTCTTTTTCCCCGTCATCCCAGCATAGAAAAAAGCTAAACCTGGAGTCATAAGTAAAACTAACGCCGCTGACACCAGCAAAAAAGCCGTATCACCTGTGTTTACCATGTTGATTCCTCCTTTTTCTGATTTTGTTTTTTGTTAGCGTACTTTCGATAACCAAGGGACAACCTCACTTTTGCGCTTGAATTTTCCCTTCCCTATCACCTCCATTGATAGGTGTAATTAAAATGGCTCTATGAACATCAAAGAAATTGAAGGCATATCGCTAGATTTAATATCCGCTACGAAATAATCTATGAAATGGTGATTTTTACTGGAAAAGAAATACCAAATGTCAAAGAAAACTTTAAAACTGTTTTTCTTCAACTCCTTAGTTAAATAAGCTCCCAATCTCCATGGTCCAAGATAATATTGACCGTAAATTCCAAATGAAAAAGAAGTGGAAGAAGAAACAGTTGTTTCCATCATTGGACCAAATCTAAAACCTCTGTTTTCATCATTTCTCCCAAGCAATGGGATCAACGCCTCTACTTTGTAGATGTTACTTTGTGATGTGGCAGCAGCGGTAAAGACATTTAATGTAATTTCATCGTTAAAACCGTTCATGGCTCCAATTTTGTAGACCCAGCTTCTGCCTGGAGAATATCCTAATCCTATTATGTAATTCATCGAAAAAACGAAAGAAAAGCTTGCCAAAAAAATCAAAGAAAAAATAAAAAAGCTTTTGTTCACGGCAAACACCACCATCATTCATGATAAAATACATAGGCGCTTGAAATTATATCACTTTAAGGTGAGTAATTTTGAAAATAAAAAGAAAAATAGGAAAACTCATACATTCGAAACAAAGCCTTTCACAGGCAGTTATACTAATAACTTCTTTAACGTTAATCTCAAAAGGATTTGGCTTTTTGAGAGATATGATCGTGGCGTATTATTTTGGAACTGGAAAAATAATGGACGCATTTGTTTCTTCACAAACTCCCCTGAGTTTTACAGTCAGCGTCGTCATGGGGGCTGTAGCAACGGTTTTCATTCCACTCTTTATTCGTGTGCAAAAAAGCAAAGGGCAAGGCGAATCAGAACGTTTCTCGGCGACGGTCTTTTATCTTTCCATTTTAGCTATTTCTTCTTTAATAGCCGTTATGTTCGTTTTTCCAAAAGAAACTGTAAAATTGTTCTTTCCCGGTTTTTCTGTTAAAAGGCTTGTGCTCACCGCCAAATTCGTCAGGTGGATGAGTTTTGCCACTCTTTTAACGGCTACCACTACATTTTTGAATTCTCTCCTTAGAAGTGAAAAGAAATTTCTGGCTTATCCTATGGTTGGTATAGGATTCGATTTTGTGATAATAGGTCTTTTATTTGTTACGCACAAATTAGGCGCCGCTTCGTTGGCCATTGCGTGGACAGGCGGACCGTTGTTTATGGTAGCCGTGTTGGGATTCGCTGAAAGAAAGTATTTAAATCCTTTCAAAGTTAAAAGGCACATGCCAGAGATGAAAGAGCTTCTCAAAATGGTCGCCCCCATGTTTTTTTCAAGCGCATTTGGAATGTTAAACACACTAGTGGACAGGGGATTCGCTTCAACATTAAACATTGGTGCCATAAGCGCTTTGATGTTTGCCAGAAGAATAAGCGGAGCGGCAACTGGAATTTTGGGAACACCTGTCATGCAGGCGAGTTATCCTTCTATTTCTTCGTACGCAGCCAATGAGGATATGAAATCTCTTACTTCAACCGTAAAAAAAACGATGAAAATGCTGTCTTTTTTCCTGATTCCCGTGTCGTTTGCGCTTTTTCCACTTGCCAAAGGAATAATAGGCGTCGTATTTCAACGTGGTAATTTCACTTATCAATCAACGCTTCTGACTTATCCCCCTCTTATAGCGGCTGGAATATCGCTTTTTACATCATCTTACAATGGTGTGTTGGTTAGAATCTATTATGCTTTTAAAGATACAAAAACTCCGATGTATTATGGAATCGCCGGAATAGGGTTTAACATCCTTTTGAACTTTCTCTTCATTCATCCTCTGAAACAAACCGGATTGGCCCTTTCAACATCACTTGTTTCCTTCTACTTCACCATTGCAATATTGATTTCCTTGAGAAAAAAGCTAAAAATATGGTTTTTTGATACATGGTATTTCTTGCGCGTTGTTTTCGCTTCCGCTTTGATGATAGTGTCGATGTATCCCTTTATGATTTACATTCACAAAAGAGAAAGATACATATTGGCAACGTTGATAGGCTTTGGTACGTACTTTCTTTTTTCAAGATTATTTAAAACCCTTCCAAAAAATTTCATTAGCTATTTGAAATTCAAAAAAATAGTTTCCGATAACAAAGAAAAGCTGTAAAAATCCATTTCTTAAATGCCAAGTAAACAGGGGATAAATATCGCACATCAAGCCTCTTCACAAATGTGGAACCCCC
>NZ_JBPNHS010000031.1:0-8293 GCF_054006115.1 Mesoaciditoga sp.
TTACAAACCTTGAAGGGATACAATATTGTACGAATCTACAAAGTCTTAACTTATCTAATAACGATATAGCGACAATAACTCAACTTGCTAGCTTGACAAATTTACGAAGTTTAAATTTAAACACTAATCATGTGGATTCATTTCAAGCGTTAAGTGGATTAAGTAATTTGACGTCTCTAGATGTAAGAGGAAATGACGCCTTAGATTTATCACCGCTCGGAGGATTGCATAAATTAACAGCCCTCTATGTAGGTGCAACAAATTCTGGTTTACCACAAACTAACTGGCAATTTATAAAGAATCTTACTAATCTTCAACAACTTAGCATGCCTGGTCTGGGACTAACAAATAATGATATCCAATTTCTATCTGGCTTTTCTCAATTAAGCTGGCTAGACTTAGGCTGGAACAAAATAACAGATATATCTCCTTTGAAAGGATTAAATCTACAATGGGGTCTTGATTTAAGCGGCAATAATATTCAAAATATAGAAGCGTTGAGTGGCATGACAAATCTCACTTGGTTAAGATTGAATGACAATCCGATAGGTAACAATGGACTAAACGTGATAAAAAATCTGACGAAATTGAGAGATTTGGAACTAAACGGCTGCGGAATCACAGATATTACTCCTTTGGAGAATCTGAGCAATTTGAATACGTTGATTCTTTCCAACAATTATTTAACAGACATATCACCGTTAATGACAAACGGATTATTTGCATCTGGAGCAGATTTAAACATAAGCAACAACTATTTAGACATATCTGATGGTTCAACAACGATGAATGATATAAACACTCTAAAAGGTGAAGGAGTAAATGTAACTTACCAGCCACAAAAAGGAAAGCCACAGCCACCATATAATTTAAGGGTTGTATCCTTCTCATCGACAGAGATAACACTTCAATGGGATGATAACAACAACGATTGGGAATACTTCGCAGTTGCACGTTCTACAGATGATACAAATTACACACAGATAGCAACAACAGCAAGCCTAACTTATGAGGATAAAGGAGTTGTATCTGGTGAAACATACTATTACAAAGTAGCTGCAGTGAATCCTGTTGGATATTCTGAGTGGACTTCTTCTGTTTTTGCAACGGCAACGAATCAATAATAAATCAAGGGGCGAATAAAGCCCCTTGATTTATCTCACAGCTTTGATATTCACGTAGTAAATTATGGAACGAAAGATCTTTTCTGTGCTTTTCTTTGTAAACATCATAAACGCTGCTTTTAAAAGTGTTTCAACATTCGTGTGTGGAAACTTTAAATTTGCACGAACCCATACAGTGTTCCTTTTGTCATCTATTGGTGATATCTTCCATATGCTGCAAGGTATATCGGATGTCAAATGGTAAGATCTTGCCTTTGGCAAGGTAAATCTCAATCCGTCTATTTCTAAACCGTTGTAAACAGGGGGTAATCTGTTTTCAATTATGGCCGTGGCGGATGTCGAAGCGTATTCGTACTTCACAGTGAAGTAATTTGGAAGGAAAACATCTACTTTAACGTTCGTTCCATCCACACTCACGAGTAAGAAATGGTAAAATCCACCATTTTGAGGCTCGCCATCAAGAGGAGCCCCCGCTCCACCTGTAATGATGTACTTTATTCCTTCAACGCGTTTTTGCCAGAAGAGATGCTCATGCCCCTGGAAGATCACGCGAATGTTGTGATATTTCGCGTTAAAGTCGTCTATGAAGTCTCTGACTTTCTTTGCCATTTTCTCATCTGTCCAGGCGCTTTTTTTATTTTTTTCAAGCAAGGGTTTATGCATGAATAAAAACACGTTTTGTGACGATGTGGCGTTATCGAGATCTTTTTTCAGCCATTCGAATTGTTGTAGCGTAAAGGGACCATTTGGAAAGTTGACATTTGTATCTAAAATGACAAAATGACTTTTTTTGTAGTTAAAAGAATAATAAAGCGGCCTCTTTAGCATTTTTATATAGTCCATTTGACCACCAAATCCCGCGACTTCATGATTTCCAACAACAGGATAAAAAGGAATGGTGAACCTTTTTATTACCTTTATAAACTCTTCGTATTCTTCTTTTGTTCTCTGAGCATTCGCCCCATATCCGTAAATGAAATCCCCAACGCCAACGACAAATGCCGGATGTATAGTCTCTATATTTTGTACCATTTCTTTGAAGATTTCTGGTTGATCATCCACATTATTGAAAGGTCTGTTGTCGCCAAAAATGGCAAAGCGAAACGATTGGGAAAATCCAGCGCTTAAAATGAACGTTAGAGCTATTACAAACCAAATTGTCTTTGATATCTTCATTCTTATCATCCTCTCTTAAAAGAAATAAAAAAAGCTACACTTTCAATTCAAGTGTAGTCTTTTAAAGTGGAGTTGTCAAATTTTCAGTACTTTACTCCTCCGGCTGTAAGCCCCCTAACGAAGAATCTTTGCATGAAGATAAAAGCTATTATCAAAGGTAGGCTTGCCAGTATCATACCGGCGGCAGTGTACTTGAAATTCGTTTGGAAAGTACTGTTCAAGTACATCAAGGCGACTGCAAGAGGGTACTTGTTCGAATCGCTCAAAACTATCAACGGCCACAAGAATATGTCCCACCAGGTTATCGCCTGGAGTATGGCAAATGCGGATATAGTCGGCATTATAAGTGGCGTCATTATCCTGAACCATATGTAGAATTCTCCGGCTCCATCTATTCTAGCAGCGTCTTCAAAATCTTTTGGTATTCCCAAATAGGCCTGTCTGAAAAGAAACACCCCAAAAGCGCTTACGGCCAAAGGCAAAATTACACCAGTGTAAGTGTTGAGAAGGTGCATATTCTTAAGCGTCAAGTAATTGACTATAAGACCACCTTGAAATGGTAGCATCAACGGCAAAAGCATTACGTAAAACACTATCTTCTTTCCGTAAAAATCGAAGCGTGCCAAAGGGTAAGCGGCCAAGGCGGCCAGGAATACGTTTACAAGAACTCCCACGACGGTTAGAAGAATAGAATTAAGATAGAATTTGACAAGCCCAAGTTGGCTCCACACCACCGCGTAATTTTTAAACGTTACGGGATGAGGGATCAAATCTGGCGGAAATTTGTACACGTTCGACGACACTTCTACAGAAGTTTTGAACGTCCAATAATATGGAAAGGTGGTTATCACGGCGAAGAACGTCATCAAGATTAAACCGTATATCAAATTTCTCCTTTTTTTGGAATTAACCATAATAACTCTGTACGCCCCCTTCTTTGAAGAACTTCAAATTCACCATGGTGGCGATTATGAGAACTACGCTTAATATAACAGCCAAGGCAGATGAATATCCGAAATTCAAGTTTTCAAAGGCTTTTTTGTATATTAGAACTCCCATCGTTTCCGTGGCATGGTAAGGTCCTCCGCCGGTCATGACGTATATCTCAGTGAAGACGTTCAAAGCGGCTATCGTGGATATTATCGAGCAGAACATCACGTAAGGTTTTAAAAGCGGCAATGTTATCTTCCAAAAGATCGTTGAATTGGATGCACCGTCTATTTTCGCCGCTTCTATCAAAGTGGATGGTACTCCCTGTAACCCTGCCAAGTAAAGCATCATGTAGTATCCCATTCCCTTCCACATCGTGACGAACATGATTGAAAAAAGTGCAATGTGTGGATCGGTCAACCATCCTATCGGTTGTGGTATAAGATGAAGAGCCATTAAAACGTAATTCAAAACGCCTCGTCGGGTAAAGATCCAATCCCAAGAAAGAGCCACGACTGTCATAGACGTTATAACGGGTATGAAGTAGAATGTCCTAAAGACGTTCACACCCTTCATCTGCCTATTCACCAGCAATGCCATTACTATGGCGAGAAGCTGAAGAGGAGGTACAACCAGCAAATAGAGAAAACTGTTCTTCATAGCGTTCCAGAATTGCCAACTGTGAAACGCTTTTATGTAATTGGCTCCCCCTACCCATTTCATAGGGCTTATAAAATCGTATTTGAAAAATGATAACACCACACCGTAAATCATTGGATAATAAGTGAATATTCCCAAAATAATAGCCGGAACCACTATGAAGAGGTACGCTATCCACGTTTGTTTTACTTTTATCCTGTGATGAAAGTTATTCGCCACGTTTTCAACCCCTCGATTTTGAATTTAAAAATAAACTTCGTGGAGTCAAACGACTCCACGAAGTAAAGACGTTCCGTTCAATCGTTCCCAGCTAAAGCCTCATTCCACGCTTTTGCCGCGTCGTTCAAAGCCTGTTGAGGCGTTTTCACACCCAAGAAAGCCGCAGATATGGCATCGTTCAGAGTTTGAAAGAGTTCATGTGGATTTGGAATGTTGTAGACGACGTACGAAACATGATTCAATTCTTTTGCAGCCGTTATTCTCACTTTAGTCGGCAACGTGCCGTCATATTTGCTGAAGAACGGATCTTTAAGGGCAGATTTTCTCGTTGGGAATATGGTTACAAGCTTATCAAATGCGATTTCATTTTCCGCATTCGTGACATAAGCCGCAAAATCGGCCGCCACTTTTGGATGTTTCGTTCCCTTAACTATCACCAAGTCCTGAATTGCCGCACCAAAGATCTTTGATTCGCCAAGCGGAACCGGTGCGACATCGGACTCTTTGTAAATATCCGGGCTGTTGACCTTTACCCTATCGGCAAATTGCGGACCTGTGATCAACATGGCAAGCTGTCCTGAACCGTAGAGCTCTGTGGATTTAGTCCAAGCTCCACCTTCGATTATGTTCTTCGGAAGGTAGCCTAATTTGTAAAGTGTTGCCCACTTCGCGAGAATGTGTACGTATTCTGGTTCGTTAAAGATGGCTTTCTTTCCATCTGGAGAAAGCAACGGCAGTCCATAGAAGAAAAGAGGAGGAGTGGAAGATTGCAATATGGTTGGCATCATGCCATAAGTGCCCGTTCTGTCTTTTATTATTATTGAGTCTATGATGGCTTCGTCCCACGTCTTTGGTGGTTGATTCGGATCCAAACCCGCTTTTTCGAAGAGCTTTCTGTTGTAGAACGTCACATCTGGCGCAACGTACCAAGGAAGTGAATACATTTTTCCGTTTATGGATGTTGCCTTCAACATGCTCGCGAAGTAGTCGTTTATGACGTTGGAAGGAAGGAGATCGTTAAAAGGTAAGAGCGCTCCACGTCGCGCAAAGTCCAAAGTCCAATCAGCGTTGAGGTTTACAACGTCTGGCACTTGACCAGAAGCAATCGCACCCAATAACTTCTGCTGCTCAACGTTCCATGGAATGTCTTCCCAGATTACTTTTACGTTAGGATGGGTTTTCTCGTAACCGTTAACTATGCTGGTGATGAAGCTAGTGAACTTCGGCTTCAGCGACATCGTCCAGAACGTGATCGTCGTTGTTGCCATCAACGCGCTGGAAAGCAATACGACGATCAATATGATCGTTCCAGCAATTGAAATTTTTCTGAAGCTGTTTTTCTTCATAAAGATACACCTCCTATTTTTTAACCCCTTGTGGGGATCTCCTGAACCAATTTGAAAACCATTCCCATCGATACTGGAGTTGTTGAATACGTAACCACGTAATTCCTTTCTTTAAAAAATTTCTTATCGTACGGATCATGAGATATAACGTAAAGCGTATTTTGAGGAAGTGATTTATGAAATTCAATAAGTTTTTCATTTCTAAAAGCATCTACAACCATGTCCACGATCAAAGCATCATCTTTAAAAGAGATTGGTTTCGGAGCCTCCAAATTGTATTTGACCACTTTTGCATTTAGCATTCTCTTTGCTTCTTTTTCTATGATTTCGAAATGTTCAACAAGCACATCGGCTTGACTCAACTGGTGAGGAAAGGGCATGAGAAACACTACCTTGTCTCTTTTCGAAAGCGAATTGATTCCAATTTCCATTGCCTCGTCCATCACTTCTTTTACAAATCCTAAATTTTCGGGAGAGAAGTACTTGTTTATCAAGTGTTCCACCTTTTCTACCGACTTTTGAAGTTTGCTTTCACTGATGCGTCCTTCTTTTACCAATTTTTCAAGTGCCTCGTAAAATACGTTGAAATTCTTTGTTCCTTCTGAGAGTAATATCATGTCTCCGCCAGCGTTGAAGAATTTTTCCACGATCTCTTCAACGGAAAAATTGGAAGATATCGCTTTCATCTCCATCGCGTCGCTCAATATCACGCCTGCGTATCCAAATTTATCACGCAATATCGAAGTCAAGATCTTTTTTGAAAGTGTTGCTGGGACTTCGTCTACTGCCGAGTAAATCACGTGAGAAGTCATGATAAGCTCTACTCCGTTTTCCACGGCAGCTTCAAAAGGTAAAAAGTCTTCCCTTTCAAGTACGTCTATAGGGGTATCAACTTTCACCGCCGTTTCGTGTGAATCTGAAAAGGCTTTTCCATGACCTGGAAAATGTTTGGCGCAGGCAAGCATATTTTAGCTCTTGTATCCATCCAAAAAGCTGGAAGAGTACCTTACAATTTCATGAGGGTCTGAGCTAAGGGTTCTAAACCCCATGACGGCACTACTTTTTGGTGTGTACAAGTCCATGACCGGTGCGAAGATCGTGTTGTAACCTAACGTTTTCATTATCCTTGCGGACATTTTTGCGTATTTTTTTGCGTAAATTTCCTTTGTCCTTCCCAACGCCATATTTCCAGGAAATGGCGGAACAAATGGAATGGTTTCGAGTTGGCCGCCTTCGTGATCGGAAGAGATGAGAATTTTCTTAGACTGCTTGGTTATAAAGTCGAAAAAGTCTATCAATTCAGGATAATTCTTGCTTATCGATGGGTAAAGGATAACGCCACCCAAATTATTTTGTGCCAGTAAAGTTTTCGTCTCATCGTCTATCTTGCTTATTCCGCAAAAGAAAAGCCTGCTGTAATCCATCTTTCACATCACTTCCCGTACGTTTCTAAATATTTGCCTCGCAAAATTAAAATCATTCATCATCTTACTTGAAAACCCAAGTGCAGCCCCTTTTGCAATAGAAAAAGTGCCGTTCGTGTCAATGACACCATTTATACTCCTTTCAACTTGAAATGGTATTTTCTTGTACGTAACGCTGATCAATTCCTCGCCTACCCATGTTGGAAGCATGGTTATATCTCCGCCCACGATGTACAACTCCGGATCAACTATATCTACAGCTATTTCTAAAAAATCGGAAAAGTAATCCACGAATTCTTTTAATCTTAACCTCTTAAGTACGGCTTCATTTTTCAAATCGTTAACGGTTAAATTTTTCTCCTGTGTGAGCGAAAAACTTCTCCAAAATTCGCCCGCGCGATAGTTAAAGCCTTCATGAATTTCACCGTTTATCACTATTCCTGCGCCAATGCCAACAGGTCTTTCGAGACAGTAAGGTATTGAAAAGATGAAATATACGAGGTCCTTTGAGTTCATGAAGTGTGAAGCGGCAGCCGCGTTTGCGTTGTTCATGACAATCGTTTTCACTTTAAGCTTATTTTCGATCATCTTCACAATTGGCATTTTCTTTATTTTCAGTGCCGTTGAAAGCTCTATAGCCCCTTCTTTTGTTGAAACAATACCCGGCGTGGCTATTGATATGCCGATAAGATCTTCCGATTTGTATTTGAAGTAAACATCTTCGATTATCTCAATGATGTTTTCCCCATTCACATCCATAGTCATGTATTCTTTCTTCAAAACTCTTCCTCTCAAAGTCGTAAGGGTGGACGTTACTTCTCCTTGTTCAATGGATATTCCCAATATTTTTTTCCATTCCTCGTTAAGAGCAAGAATTCTCGTTTTTCTTCCTCCCTTTGAACTAGCCGGAGATTCTCCAACGGTCTTCACAATGCCAGTTTGTGTAAGAAGATTGATATTTCTAGAAATTGTCGATGGATCAACGTGAAGATGTTTCCCCAATTCGTTTCTTGAACTTTGCACGTTTTTCCACATGAAGTTCATTATCTTATGATGAACCGTCGTGAATTCCACAAATTTGGCCATGTAAAAACCTCCACATGTTATTTGGTTGCGTGCATCATGCAACTAACTTAATTATAATAGTCTTAACATTCGTATGCAACTTCAGTTACAAAGCTTTTTAGAAGATAACGGCCATTCTCACAGAATTAAACGTGATTATTTTCTTATATTTAAAAATACTGCCTATTTTCTTTGATTTTCACGCTTTTAAGTTCTATAGAGCTGACAGGGCCCCAAGTTAACAAATGAAAGTTAATATCATTTGAAGGCCCTATGAGAAACTCTGAGATTGTTCAGATTCTCAAAGAAAATATCTTTGCCCATGGTGTAAATCATCTTATTTCTGAAC
>NZ_JBPNHS010000032.1:0-30541 GCF_054006115.1 Mesoaciditoga sp.
AGAAGCCATCTGTGTTGAACAGGAAAATCCCATAAATCAGCAATCTAACATAAAGCTAATTGACAAGATAATAGAGCGTCATTGTGAGTACAAAAAGATACATATCGTTTTGGACAATGCGAAATACAATCATGGAAAGATATTCAAAGCGCACATTAAGAAATTAAAGCGTGAAAAGAACGTTGAAGTAGAACTCATATATCTTCCCACGTATTCTCCGAACTTGAATCTCATAGAAAGACTATGAAAATACGCGAAAAAGAAGGTAGTAGGAATTTATTACGATAAATTCCACAAATTCAAAGAGGCAGTAAGAAACTTCTTTGAAAAAGAAGTTAAAAAAGAAAGTTGTAAGGCAGAGTTAGCGAAATTTATAGGCTCCTCTTTTCAAATCATAAAGGGGTAATTTCTGTATATCTAAATTTGGTTGAGTATATCTTTTTCACGGTGGAAATTGAATTGGATGTCACTTCTGCTTTTTCAACTTTTTCCACTTCAACGTCTTTTGCGCCTTCTTCGTTATCGTCGATTTCATTTTCTTCCGGAACGCCTTCGTAATCAGCTTGGATAACTTCCCAATCCGTTTCATCCGGAATGTCTTCCACCATGTCCTGAGATATTCCCCGCTTCGTCGTTTCATCCGCGGCTATTGCCTTTTGTATCTCAACGGATATTGGAAGATATTTGCAAAGCTGTTTTATAGCGGCTTTTCTCGCCATTGCGTCGTAGTCCGTAACCCACGGGCCGAAGTTTGGAGATTTTGAACGCTTTCTTATCTTTTCAACGTCTCCCTTAGACATAACTAGGATACCTTGAACGATGGCCGATGTATTTCTATGATAAAACTCTTCTATGTTGTCAAAGAAAAAAGGAAAATGGTGATTGAGAAATCTTTCAATGGATGTTAGAATATTCATATCGCCTCACATCCTTAGGTTGGTTTTTTGGTTGATACATTTTAACCTAGATGTGGCTGACTTTAAAATATATGTTCTACAAATCCATTTTCAAATATCCGTAATGTTCACCTTGATAATTCTTGTAACATTGACGCACAGGATGAGTTAAAAAATGATGTTTATCGTGATACATCACGATGTGATACGCTCACAGAAATTTTGTCTTTGAAGATTTCACCAAGCTTTTGAGCAATGTAAACTGATCTGTGCTTTCCCCCAGTGCATCCAATAGTAATATAGAGTGTATCTTTTGCTTCTTTTGAATAGTTATCTATGACGAATTCTAAGATTTCTACAATTTTAGAAATGTATTCCTTTACCGCTTCAAATTGCTCAAAGTATCTTTGAACTTCTTTATCCGTTCCAGTTTTGTCCTTTAATTCTTCTACGTAGTAAGGATTTGGTAAAAAACGTGCATCAAACATGAAATCTGCGCTCAACGGGATTCCATATTTAAATCCAAATGATTCTATGGACATTTTCAAACTTCTGTTTAAATCTCCTTCAATGAAATTTACAATTCGCCTTCTAAGCTCGTGCGAATTCATTAGAGAGGTGTCCAAAACATAATCTGCCATTTCTTTTATTTTAGCAAGTTTCTCTCTTTCGTGTTGCACAAGGATTTCTATAGAACTCTTGCCATCTGAGAGTGGGTGTTTTCTGCGTGTTAGATTGTACCTGTTAACGAGGGTTTCTTCTTTCGCATCCAAAAAGATGATTTTAACTTCAATTCCCATTTTTTTTAATTTGTCTACGACTTTCCCTATTTCGTTAAATGATTCTCCACTTCTCACATCTATAACGGCAGCTAGCCTTTTGTTTTCTATTGAAGGATGCTTCATTATCGAAATCATGTTAAGCAAAAGGTCAGGAGGAATGTTATCCATGCAAAAATATCCAATATCTTCTAAAACTCCAAGTACAGTGGACTTTCCCGCTCCAGAGAGTCCAGATACGATTACCACTTCCAACTTTTATCCTTCCTTTCCACTCTTGTCATTGAACAAAGAAAACTCCGTCGCACGGACGACGGAGCAAATCACTTTTTCCTTGCTTTTTTTAATCTTTCTATTTCTGCTTTTAGAATAGCGTTTTCATTTTTGAGTTTTTCACATTCCTCAATGTCCATTTTCAATCTTTTGGATATCTTCTGTTCCAATTTCACGTTTCTTTCTTTCATCAAGCGCCATAACGTCTCTTCGGCTTCTATTGCCATTTCATCGTTAATAAAGCCTTCTTCTATTAGCTGGTCTACTATTTTGTCCACCGCCTTTTTATCGCTAGAATTGAGTTTGACCAGTTCGTATAGTATTTCTATTGAACGCTTTATTTTAAGCATTTTTACCTTGTTTTTTATCAATTCTAAAGGCGATTCATCTGGAATGTCCAAAAGCTTTTTCCCTTGATCGTAGTGCTTTTGTAAAAGCGCTGCCACTACGTGGCTAGTCACATCTTTTCCGCTTTTTTTATCTATGACTTTGATGTTTTTTCCTTCATTTAACATCCTTGCAATGTCTTTCAAAGTTATGAATTTTTTGGTGGACGTATCGTACAATTTTCTGTTTGAGTACTTCTTTATTATCATATCAACCATATCACCGATATAATAACACATTTAAGGAAATTAAAAATAGATCTCCCCTTTCACGTAAACTCCACTCTTTGACTTTTGTAGTCCAAAGTATTCCTGTGGATCACCGTTCATATACTCTCCGCCGAAATCTATAGATAAATTCTGAATTGGTTGGTAACTCGCATCGAAATCAACAAAAACTCCCTTTTCCATCCTTAAATTTTCCGAAGCAAAAGAAAGGGCAATGGCGCTGTTCAACTTCCATATGTCATTTATATTCTTGTTCGCGTAGAATAAAATTGAATTTTCAGCATTCTCCAAACTCTCACCAGGCAACCCTCTTTTTAATTCAATTCCTACCATCGTATTTGAAATGAATCCATTAACGCCCATTAACCCCAAAAATTTTTTATTAGCAGAAAGAGCGCATTCGCCATAAAGATTGTAATCCTGATTTATGGGAAATGGTCCACTGAATTCTGCTCCAATGGCGTTTAATCGAGGATAGGTAAGTTTTCCGTTTATCAAGCCAAAAGAATGCTCAAAACCATGATACGCATCCAGGTAAATGTTGTAATCACCTATCATAGTTGAATATCGTAGACCAATTTGAACGTTTTGGGGCAACGGCTGGATAAATTCCACACTTGAGGGAATGGTTGGATAAATATTTGGAGAAAAATTTGGAATTAAGTCTACTTCTAAAGAAGAACCATCGTTGTACCAGAAAGTGTTTTGAACTCCAACAATAGAGTTACGTATAGGAGAATTGAAAATGTCAGTAAAATCATATGCCTCTAAAAGATTAACCGGATTCTCTACTGGGCTTGTTCCCCAGTTTACGTAAAATTTTCCCGCTTTTAGTTCCATATTTGCGCTGTTGTAATCTATATACGCTTCGTTAAATGTGAGATTGGCCATGTTAGATTGTAAAAATGCCGGTGCTTTGCAATTTTTAGCGAAAAATTCTGAAAGCAAGTGAGACTCCATCAAAGTAAAGTTTATCTTTGCGCTAAAACCATTCCCCAGATCAACTTTTGAAATATTGATATCTCTCAACGCCTGAACAATTTTGCCATCGTAATACCTTACAACGTACCCAGCTTTTCCTGAGAGATTTGGAGTGGCCATGGCAGTCACTCCGAAAAGAAGAACGGCAATTGAAAAGAAAATAATCATCACTTTTTTACTCATACTTCATTCCACCTTTAATATCTGAGTATTGGCATGAAAAGCGTTCTTACGCTGAAAAATGAAGAAGGAATGTTCAAATCAAATTCTGTTTTTTCGAGTACTATTGTGGTTTTTGAAGAGCCATCAGCCATGTTCAATGAGATGTTCTTGAACAACCATCTTCCATCAACATTTTCCAAACCAGAGTTTTTCATTGTTTTGTAAAGTTTTCCATCCTTGTAAAATTCTATTTTTGTTGGTAGAAAATGAGATTTGTCTATGGTCATAACAAGCTTCGAATACTGCGAATCATGATTCGGTGTTATTTGGACAACGTATTCAGAAGAATCATCTGCCAGTAGAGTGTACTTTCCGTCTTCTTTCTGTGAATAAAGTAGTGAAAGATCACTGTAGGTGAAATCAGAACCTGCAAACTTTGAATTTTTCGAAGAGCCTGCGATCCGCTGCATTCTATGATATGCTGGCATGTAAAGATATTCTTTGTCCTTTCCAAGGCTTAAAAGTGACATACCTTTTATACTTTGAGGGTAGTTGAAACGCACAAAAGCGAACTTTTTTTGGCCGTTGTTGTAAACGTAGATGACAAGTTTGTACTGCTTTTCTGGCATGTTCTTTTGCTGAACATACATTTTCATTTCCACTTTCTGAGTTTTGAATTTCGAATTTTCATTCACAACCTTGTCCATTATTTGCTGGGTTGTAAGTGCAAATGAGGTTGAAACAATCCCAGCTAAGATAACGGAAATACTCAGTAACGTCAAAAACTTTTTCACAAAGATCACC
The DNA here is from genome assembly GCF_054006115.1 of Mesoaciditoga sp. Classification (NCBI taxonomy): domain Bacteria; kingdom Thermotogati; phylum Thermotogota; class Thermotogae; order Mesoaciditogales; family Mesoaciditogaceae; genus Mesoaciditoga; species Mesoaciditoga sp. The sequence continues at coordinate 4,510 of NZ_JBPNHS010000032.1, forward strand.
CCTTCTTTTTAGTTATTTTGAACGCTTTCCTGTAAAAAGTTTCAGGAAGCATTGAAAGCAATGGAACAAGCACAAAAACAGAAAGTAAAAGCGCTACAACCATAGTAGAAATTGACAAAACTGCAAATTGTTTTAATCCCCCTATACTCGATATGAAGAATGTGGCAAATCCCATTGAAGAAGCCAATGAGTTGAAAACGATACCTTTTCCGGAGGTAGCAAAAGTTTCCACCATGGCTTCGTGAACCTTTCCAATTTTTTTGAACTCCACTTTAAAACGACTAAAAATCTGAACAACGTAATCAACACCAACGCCTATTGTCATGGAAGCTATGGTAATGGTTATGGCATTGAGTGGAATGTGAAACATACCCATCACGCTGAAATTGAATATAACGGTTAAGCCGACTGGTATAAGTCCTATTAAAGAAAGTGTCAAAGAAGATGTTTGTATTACAAGCAGGATAAACACCACTATTGCAGAAAGAAGCATAGACTCGTACTGTGAACGCATCAACATATCTGAGACGTGATTGTAGACTACTGGAATCCCAGTAATGCCTATCTCAACATGATATTTGCCATTTTTGGTTGGAATTGCTACATTTCTGTCGGATAGTTCAAGAGACAAGTTTTCAAAAGTGCTCGCGCTTAAAGATATATCTTTCAGTTCTTCTTTTAACAAATTTTCAATATATTCGGTTCTGAATTCGTTAACCAATGCAGGTATCTGCGCTTCCAAAATTGGTGCCAGCATTTCTTCATTTTCTTCACCAATTTTTTCTTTTAAAGTACTTTCAAAAGTACCTTGAGAGTACCCATTTTTCAAACTTTGTTCAATAGCTGACCTAAGCTTGGATATTTCCTTGGAAGAGAAACCATCCAACATGTCCAAAGATTTTAAGTATTCGACAAGATCATTTGAAACATTTGAAGATTTGCTTTTTAATATCTCTTCAGTTGAGATGTTTACCACTTCATGCGTAATTTTTTTAATTGCAATTGGAGAGATGTCTTTGTCAATAGCGATGAAATATCCATTTAAGTAATCGCTCAGGGCTCTTTCGGCCAATACTTTTTCTCTTTCATCACAGTTTGATAGATCTACATAGGAATAACTTTTAAAAATGTACGTGTTTACGAATTTTTCCAATCTCTCCCTCAGTTCTCTTATTTCATGCATCGAGATTGGTTTTACTCTGATCTGTTCAACGCTCTCGTCTAATTTCCCATCTACCAGTTGTGATAGGTCATTTCCCTGCATCAAAAACCACAAATTTTGTATTTTATCGTTTTGTAAAGGAATGTAATTTTGATCGTTAAATCTTTCATTCATTTCTTGAATCATCGTTGCCAAGGAGTAAGTTCCTCCAACAACATCTTTAAAATGATTTGTTGAGTACATGGATATAAGATTTTCACTTCTTAACAGATATGGATCCGTTGCTTTGCCTTTAAAATCAACGATCAAGAAATCACTTCCGTTGAAGTTGTCGTTAAAGTAGTCCATTGCCCTTACAACATCGTTGTTTTTCCCAAGCAAAACGGATAACCTCATATCCGATTGAATTTTGAAGATGTAAAGACTAACGGCACCAATTGCCAAAAATGTTAAAGCAATAAATGCAACTCTATGTTTTAGAATTACGTTGGCGATTTTTCTTCCAAGATTGCATTTTTTCGTTTCTTTTTTTCCTTGAGAAGCATGCTTTTTTGAAAAAGATGCCATAGCTGGAGTAAAGAGAAGGTTCACCAAGAGCGCAAAACTTATACCAATTGCGGTGAAAACTCCAAATGCCCTTATTGGGTTTATGTTAACGGTTACCAAAGAAAGAAAGGACGCAATGGTTGTCAAAGCGCTTAACAAAATGGCAGTGCCAATATCGCGCAAAGTATGTGACACTCTAACGCTGTGATCCGCGTCTTTTTCTTCAAAATATTTATTTACCACGTATATACCATAAGCGTTTCCAAGCGCGATTACCACAACCGGAATTGCTATATTTGCCAACGTCATGGTGTAACCTAAAATACGGATAAGACCTACAGTCCACGTAGAAGATAAAATTACTGAAAGAAGCGGAAGTAAAAAGCCCACAGCATTTCTAAAAAGTAAAAGTAGAACTATGGCTACCGCTGCAAGGGAAAGCGGAATGAGGATTTCCATGTTTTTAAGCGCTATCTTTCTGGCAGAGAGATTTGATGTTGGTATACCTGTGTAATATACTTTTTGAGCCGTTGAATGTAAGTTCACGTAGTCTTCTATCTTTTTGCTCACATTGATGCTTTCTTTTTCCGTCAAGCTTGCATCCAAGCTTGCCATTATCATCGCAGAACGACCATCTGGAGAGACAAATTGACCTTTGAAAATTGGAGAAGACATTACGGATTTTTCCAAGGACTTTAAATTTACATGCTTTCCACTTTTCAAGATTTCGTTTATTTTTGAAACCTGAACGCTTCCGTTTACATCTTCAATCCATGGGGCATTTGTTAAAGAAATAACGGATTTTACACCTTCAATTTTTTGAATTCCTTTTGTAATTTCGGAGATGTTTTTCAATGAACTCATTGAAAAGAGGGAATGATATTTCATTCCAATGAGAACAAGATTGTTCATTTTAAAACGATTGGCAACCCTGTTGTAAAAAGAGATCTCTGGATCGTTTTCTGGTACGTACTTAGTGATGTTGTCTATAACTTGAACTTTTGATGCTTCATACGCCATAAAAACACTTAAGAGTAAAAAGATAACGATAATGAACCATCTGTGTTTTGAGATCCACAAACCAAGTTTTTGCATTTCAACACCCCTTTGTCATTTTATTATGCATTGCATAATTTTTATGCAATGCATAATATATCCCTTTTAATTGAAATTCAAATTAAGAAAAAGTTATCTTTAAATTAAATTGCTTTCTACTTGGCTTCGTGTTGATAACCTTTATGCAGTTTGAAGGCAATTTACACTTTGGTTTGTGGTAACATATTTCTAACGAAATATTATGGGAGGTTTGAAAAAATGGAATTTTCCAAAAGGGTTGTAGAACACAGAAGATGGTTTCATCAGCATCCGGAACTCGGATTTGAAGAATACGAAACGTCAGATTACATAGCGAAACACTTAAAAGAAGCTGGGATACCTTTCAAAAGGCTTAAAACTGGCATAATAGCGGATTTGAACGTTGGCGCTTCTCAAACATACGCGCTAAGGGCGGACATAGATGCGCTTCCTATTCAAGAAGTTGAAGGACGAGAGTATGGTTCCAAAAACCCTGGAAAAATGCATGCTTGTGGTCATGATGCGCATGCTGCCATGCTTTTAACTACAGCGGAATACATGGCAAGGCATACGCCAAAGAAAAATGTAAGATTTATCTTTCAGCCAGCCGAAGAAGGTAGAGGCGGTGGGGAATATATGGCAGAACACGGCGCTGTGGATGGCGTTGATATGGTTTTTGGGATACACGTTTGGTCAAAGACAAAGGCGGGAGTGTTTGAAATTAAAGAAGGGCCATTAATGGCTGGAGCATCTGAATTTGAAGTGCAAGTAATTGGTTCTGGGGGGCACGCCGCTTCTCCACATCTTACTGTTAATCCAATAGCCGTTGGAGCCACTTTGGTAAATGAGATTTTTAAAATTAGGATGCTCTCGGTGGATCCAATAGAAACCGCTGTGGTGAACGTTACATCTTTCAACTCGGGAAATACATTTAACGTTGTTCCCCAAAATGCTACTATTCTTGGGACAATAAGGGCGTTTTCAAACGAAACAGAACAAATCGTGTTTGAAAAGTTCAAAAATTTAGAACAGCTAGTGGAGGCTTTGGGAGCAACTATGAAAACTAAAATAGACGTCGTGACAAGACCGGTTTTGAATTCAAAAGAAGCCGTTGAAGTTGCACGGCATGCAATCGAAAAACTTGGATTTGAAAGTGTTGAGGCAACACCAACGATGGGAGGGGAAGATTTTTCCTTTTACCTTCAAAAAGTTCCAGGAGCTTTCTTCTTTTTAGGAGTTAGAAATGAGAAAAAAGGCATAACATCTCCCCATCATAGCCCCACTTTCGATGTGGATGAAAGCGCTTTGGAAAAAGGAGTAAGATTCTTCATAGAACTTTGCAATTAAAAGCTCCCTTTGGGAGCTTTTAATTCAAAATTTTTTTCATCTTTTCAAGCATTTCTTGAGTTAAAAGTTCGTCATTTTTGTAATACAAAACGGGAGCCCTAAAGTACGAAACTTTTCCCCTCATATCCATGGGAATTAAAAGTTCAAATTCGTCTCTGTAATCCTTCCAATTTATTAAAACTGGTGTTGCTAACCCATCTTTCAGGCACTCATCCAGAGTTTGAAAGTGTACCACGTTTTTAAAGGCATCTTTTATGTCTTTTATCTCTTCCTCTGAAAGATAAGTGTACACTTCAACGTCTTTCAGTTGATCAAAACCTATCCCCGCTTTCTGTCGATAAATCAAGGTGTTACCATTTTTCAACCTGTAAAATTTGGTTTTTTCGTCTATTTCCCTATTGTGGGCAACACGTCCTATCAGAGCTGCATCAATATTTCCGTTGTAGAGTAAGTAAAGCACTTCTGCGGCGCTTGAAGAGGGAAATACGTCGATATTTTCGAAATTTTGAGCTATCTTTTCCGCGTAAGGTTCCATAGTTGGACAATAAGATATTTTTACCATATTCACACCTCCAAGTTTGTCTTCATCTTTTCATCTTCTGTAAAAGCTTAAAACTATATCACCGTACTTTTTTCTTTTAAAAAGGTATATGTACTTTCCATTTTCAGGGGGCATTTCTTTTTCAAAGGATTCTATTATTCCAATGCCCTCTTCCTTTAAAAGTCGGCTATGATAATCCAATGCCTTAAAAGCTTCCAAAGTTAGCCCCGTCCCAAAAGGCGGATCCATAAAGATAATATCGTAACTCTTTCCTTTTTCTTCAAGCCTTCTTACTGCTATTCTAAAATCAACATTTATAACGGTTGCTTTGGAAGCGATCTTCTCAAGATTCTTCCTTATCGTCCAGCAAGAAGATCTAGCTATTTCCACGATCGTCGCATTTCGCGCTTCTCTGCTCAACGCTTCTATTGTAACAATACCACTTCCTCCGAAGAGTTCCAACACATCTTTACCTGTAACGTCAACGGTATCGTAGATGGCTTCTCTCACTATAGCAGGTGTGTACCTTGTTCTTTTATCTTTCACAGAAGAAATAATGGTTCCTTTGTACTTTCCACCTGTTATTTTCAATTCATCCAACCTCCACAAATTTTATCCTTTCACCGTATCTTCTTCTTATCTCTTTCATTAAATTTGGATGTTTTTCGAGCTCAGGATCAAAATCTATTAGCTCTTCAGCGTCTATTTTAGCATGTTGAAGGAGCTTCTCATCGCTTATGAGATCTGCAACTTTAAATTCTGGTAGCCCGTGTTGACGCGTTCCCATGAATTCTCCTGGTCCTCTCAATTTCAGATCGTAATTTGATAATTCGAACCCATCATATGTATGGGCAAAGTAATGAAGCCTTTCGTTTTCGTTTCCATTGGTTAAAAGGATGCAATAAGACTTTCCTCCTCCCCTTCCAATGCGTCCTCTTAGCTGGTGAAGTTGAGCCAGGCCAAATCTTTCAGGATGCTCTATGATCATCACGTTGGCATGGGGGATATCTATTCCAACTTCTATAACCGTTGTTGAAACGAGAAGTTTTACCTTCTTCATTTCAAAGTCCTTCATAATCCTTTCTTTTTCTTCTGAGGGCATTTTCCCGTACAACAATCCAACGTTGTAGTTCTTGAAAGGACCATTTGCAAATTCTTCATATATTTCTTTTGCCGCTTTGATATTCAATTTTTCTGACTCTTCAACAAGGGGAGAGATCCAGAAAACTCCTGTCCCGTTGTCCATTTCTTCTTTTACAAAATCAAAAACTTCATTTCTTTTTGAGATATTCACGAGCAATGTTTTGGGCTTTTTTCTTCCTTGTGGCATTTCATCTATTGTAGTTATGTCTAAATCTCCGTATATGGTCAGCGATAACGTGCGGGGAATTGGTGTTGCCGTCATGAACAACGTGTCAACAGCCTTTCCTTTTGATATTAGGGATTCTCTTTGTCTGACGCCAAATTTATGTTGCTCGTCTATTACAACGAGACCTAAGTTGTTGAAAATCACGTCTTTTTGAATTAGTGCGTGTGTACCAACGACTATGTCAACTTCTCCTTTTAAGATCCTTTCTTTTATTTCTTTTTTTTGTGTCGATGGCGTTGATCCAGACAGAAACTCCATTTTTATTCCAAGTTTTGAGAAATCTTTTTTCAGTCTTTCAAAATGTTGACTCGCCAAAACGTACGTAGGCGCCATAAAAGCAACTTGAAATCCGCTTTCTATTACGTCCAGCATTGATATCTCTGCCACTACCGTCTTTCCACTTCCAACATCACCTTGCAAGAGTCGGTTCATGGCCACAGCTTTTGAGAGATCTTTTTCTATCTCCCTTAGAGCACGCTTCTGTGAAGAAGTCAATTCAAATGGCAAAACGTTTACGAAAGAAGACGACAATTTTCCTGAAAAATTCTTTGCTACGCCTCCCTTTGACTGAAGTTTTCTCTTAACCATTAGTTGTGAAACTTGAAGAAGAAAGAATTCTTCGTATGCCAATCTTTCCTTTGAAGACCTTAAATGGTATTCACTTTGCGGAAAGTGAATGCCGTACATGGCCCTTTTCACGTCCAAAAGTTTTCTCTTTTCCATTATTTTAATTGGTAGCATTTCATCAATTAGATGGACATAAGGGATGTTAGCTTCCATTATAATTCTCATCATTTTTTGAGAAATTCCCGCAGTTAGATCGTAAATAGGAGTAATTTTGACATTTTTTTCGTCCACAATTTCAAAATCCGGTGAAGTCACTTGATATTGCCCGTAGTTATTTTTAACAATTCCGCTAAAAGCTATGCGTTTAGCGTTTTTGAGAGAACTGAAAAGATACTCTTGGTTAAACCAAACAAGATACATATTGGAAAATCCATCCGTAACAACGGCATTGATTATAGTGTAACCTTTTACCCTTTTTTTTTCCACGCTTACTATTTTAGCCGTTGCACAAACGCGCTGGCCTGGTTGCAAATTGAGAATATTAAGAGGTTTTCGCCAATCGTCGTAATTTCTTGGAAAGTGGTACAAGAGATCTCTTACAGTAAAAATTCCTAATCTATTCAAATGCTCTTCACGTGATGGTCCCACTTTTTTTGCAAATTTTACAGGCGAATCTATATCAATTTTTTTTGAAGGTTCCAAAGGGAGTGACGTTAGATTTTCTTTTCTCATTTTTTCTATCATTAAGAGACCATTTTGAAGGCGAAGCTTTTGCCTTTCAACGGGAAGTTTAGAAAAACCAAAGAAATACTTGCAGAATTTTTCCATTCTTTCTTCCGCATCATGCGGCACGGCTTTAACTCTCGAGAAAGATTTCAAAAAAAATTTCTCTATTTCTGAGGCATTTTTTCTTTTTTCTAACGCTTTTTTGAAGAGGGTTTCAGAAAAATCCAAGAATTCTTCAAAGAGCATTTCACTTTTCATTTTTTTAAATTCAATTGCGTTGCGGGATCATTTGCAAAGTACGTGGAAGTGGCTACAGACTCAATACCAATTTGTTGCAATTCTAATTCATCCACTTGGTTTCTTGCGAAAAAGCCCATGGTCGCGATAGTAACGGCGATAAGGATACCAACTACCAATATGCTAAGCTGTCCTTTACGCATCTATATACCCCACGTATGGCACGTTTCTGTACTTCTGATCGTAATCGAAGCCGTATCCAAGTATGAATTTATCTTCCACATTGAAGCCTGAAAAATCCACAGGCGTTTCTATCTTCCTATGGGCTCGCTTTTCAAAGAGAGCGGCAACCTTTAAAGTTGTAGGATCGTACTTTGAAAAATATTTCAGTATGTAGTTCAAGGTTATCCCCGTATCAACTATATCTTCAACAACGAGTATGTGTTTTCCAGTTATGCTTTCATCAAGCCACGATTTCACACGGACCCTCTGGGTACTTCCCTGACCGGCGTAACTTGAAACTTGAACAAAGCTGTAAGAAACATTCAAACCGATTTCCAAAACAAGATCGCTAAAAAAATGAACAGCCCCCTTTAAAACACAAACTGCCACAATTTCATCAGTCATTGGCTTGTAAAAATCGGTTATCTCTTTTCCCATCTCTTTAATCCTTTTTTGAAGCTGCTCTCTGGTATAAAGTACGTGCACATCGCCACCTCCAATAAAATTCATGTCTTTAGCGTGAAGTTATCTATCTTTTTAACTATGGAAGGAGAAATCTTTCCAGCCTTTCTGGCAGTTATTTTGTTAAGGATAAAAAAGTATATTCCTACAATCACCCCAGCCACTCCAAGGGAAACGTAATCGTTTGTTCCAAACAAATATTTAAGAGTCAAAATCGTGGCCAGCAAAATGAGTACGGGAATGCCGTAAAGAAGTCCCGAAAGGGCAGACACACTCACGTGTTCTGGAATATTTATTTCTACCATGTCTCCAATCTTCACATCGTAATTGTTGGGATTTACGACATGAATATGTTTTTTACTGCCACATACGGAATTCAAAGGACAGCTTTGACATGCCGCAGCATCATTTGAGAAAGTCTGCACTTCTATTGTTCGTTTTTCGATCTTTAAGATTTTTGCCATTTCACGCATTTTAATCAACTCCTGATATAATTATATCATCATCGCGTTTTACAAGTTGGTGAATTTTTTCGTTATAGTTTAAGGAGTGTGAGCCGTCTGAAAAGAATCTTGATCATGACTGATGGAGGAGCAGTGAAAAATCCAGGAAGGGCCGCGTCGGCTTTTGCTATAAAAGAAGGTAATAAAATCGTTTGCATTCATTCCGAGTGTGTTGGAAGTACTACTAACAACGTTGCGGAGTATAAAGCTGTTATAATGGCATTGAAATACGCAAAAGAACGTTTCAAAAATGCCAAATTCATTCTTCAAAGTGACAGTCAACTTGTTGTAAAACAATTGTCTGGTGAATATAAGGTGAAAGCGAAAGATCTGTTGCCTCTTTTTAGTGAAGCAAAGGAGCTAGTTCGGGAACTCTCAGTCAAAGTAATATGGGTTCCACGTGAAGAAAACAAATTGGCCGATTTTCTCGTTGGCATGATCAGGAGGAACGAAAGTGGATAAGATATTCGATGTAGTCTTTTCTCCAAAAAATTTTTTCAGAGTTTCGAAATACAAGCGCTTTGATTCGATGATCGTTTTGCTAACAGTATGGTTTACAAACGTGTTGATTTTATATCCATCGTTGAAGTACACACCATTTTTTGGAAGGTTTATAATTCTTTCGTTAATTGGATTGGGCCTTTTTTTCATTTATTGCATTCTTTCAATGGCCATACACGTAATATTTGGTGGTGCAAAGAGAGATTCAATGATTGGGTTTCCATACGTGATGATTCCCCATGTTATGAGTGGATGGTTTTTTCTCTTATCGTTGAACAACAAGTGGCTTTCTTTTCTTTACCTTTTACCTGTTGGGTGGTCAGTGATACTTGAATTCTATCTCGTCAGGTCATCAACCAATCATGGCATGCTTTACACAATTGCCGTAAGATTTTCAAGAGATGTGATATTTGCACTTGGAGTGTACGCTTTTTTAAGGGGATGGATAATTTGAATATTGGAATGATGACCGATACTTATATTCCTCAAGTTAATGGTGTCGCCACATCTGTGAACCTTTTTAAGAGGTATTTGGAAAGTTTGGGAGAAAAAGTTTACGTTTTTGCGCCAATGGTGCCCAAAAATGAAAGCAACGCGTTTAAGGTAAGTGGGTTGAAATTCCTTTGGGAAAAACAACACCGTCTGGCAATTCCCATCTCTCACAAAATATACAATTTGACGTCTCGGTTAAATATAGACATTATTCATTCTCATGCTCCGTTTAGCATGGGATTTCAAGCTTTAAGGGTAAGTGAAAAATTAGGGATTCCACACGTTCACACTTATCACACCCTGCTTACCGAGTACCGCCATTACATTCCACTGCCATTCAGACCAACTGAAGAAGCTGTGAAAGAATTTAGCGCCTGGTTTTGCAACCTTACAGATACCGTAATAGCTCCAACTGATAAAATAAAAGAAGAACTCCTGGGATACGGTGTCACAGTTCCAATACACGTTTTGCCAACTGGAATAGACGTTGAAAATTTTCGAAAGCCTTTGACATTTTCCGTGAAACAAAAGCATTCTATTCCACAAAATCACAAAATAATCCTTTTTGCTGGAAGAATAGCAAAGGAAAAAAATGTGGATTTTCTGCTGGAAGCCTTTACCCTTTTGCGTGCATCTTTAAGAAATGTGACGTTAATTATGGCAGGAAATGGTCCGGAGATGCAAGAGATACTTCACAAAGCGCGCAGACTTGGGCTTGAAAAAAATGTGATTTTAACTGGTTACGTTAACCGCGATGTACTCGTCGAGTATTATCGGCAAGCGGATGTTTTTGCATTCGCTTCTGTGACGGAAACCCAAGGTTTGGTAGTTTTAGAAGCACTCGCCGCCGGTTTGCCCGTTGTGGCGGTTGCCAAAGAAGGAGTTAAGGACGTTTTAAGAAACGAAGTCGGATGTTTGCTTTTGGAAGAGGTCGAAGTGGCATCCTTTGTCAAAGCTTTAGAAAAGATGTTGAAGGATGAAGAATTTTCAAAAGAGATGTCCAAAAAAGGTGTAAAATACGTTACAGAGCATTGGTCAATGATGACAATGGCAAAAAAAGTGGATGAGATTTACAGGGAGTTGGTCTTATCTTCAACTAAAAAGAGGAGGAAAAAAGATGGTACCAAATCTTTTTTTACTTATTTACGCCGTTTCGGCTTACGCGTTTTCTAACAATTCTTTGGTTTATTCGAATGACAAGAAAGAAGTACAGAAGGCGATCACTTGGAGTGTACTGATATCTTTATCGTTCACTTTTGATCTGCTCACCAATTGGGTTGGCCTTTTAAGCGTTTCAATCTTCACAGCTTTCATGATCGCGACAGTTTTGATTAAGAGAAGCCGGGATTCTTTCGGATGGTACTTAACCTGGGAATTGATAAATTTGGGAGTGGCACTGGCATTTACCATTCCGCTTTCAGCGTTACTGGAAACCACTTCTTACTTGAGGCCTCCTTTTGTGAATTATCTTTTGGGGCTTACCTTGGTTTCAGTTGTTTTTGCTGACATATTTAGAAGAACCGGTTTGATTTCTAAAAGTGAAGGCGATTCAGATGGAAATTTTGAAAGAATTTTGTTGTTTGTCTTTGTAATGGCTGGTCAATTATGGTATGTGTTGCTCACAATAGCAGGTATGCTGCTTTATCGTTTTCTCAGATACAGAAATTTTTCAAAAATGTGGATTGTCAGTCCAACCGTTGGAGTGCTCTTTTCACTTTTGTGGTATTTCTTGATGGAAATGAAATGGATTTAACGCTTTAAATCTTTAAAGTTTTTCAAGTGATTGTCGATAATGAAAGTGGAGATTAATTTGGAGGGATCGATATGATCGATAAAGTTCAAGGACTGAATTTTAATAACGGTCAAAAGGTGGCAAGTGCAAGTTCTTCTCCTTCAACGTCTTCGGCGGTAAAGGCTAACCATGGGGGACAAAAAAATGGTAAAACTCTTCAAAATGAGCAGGTAAATTCGCAAAAGGTTTTCAAAGATCTCACGAAAAAATTGGAAGAACTGAAAAAAGTCGTAAAGACGAGTTTTAAATACGAGATTCTGAAAAATCCGGATATGATAGTTCTCAAAGTCGTAAACGACGAAAATGGGGAGGTTGTGCGCCAGATTCCCCCAAAGGAAGCCGTAAAATTGGCAAAGGCTATAGACGAGTTGTTAGGGCTTTTTGTTGACAAGCATGTTTGATTTCAAATTTGAAAGAAAATTGAAACGTTAAAGAGGTGAAGGAGATGAACGTTAATCCAACAAGTTCTAACGTGAACGATTACCTTTCTATGCCGCTTTCAATACCAGGTCTGGCAAGCGGAATGGATTGGCAGTCTTTAATTCAAAAGATAATGAGCGTTTCAGAAGAACCTTTACATAGATTAGAAGCGGAGAAAAGCGATCTTCAGAATGAGCAAAAAGTGCTTGAAAAGACGTTCAAGCCAATGGTTGAGAAATTCAGGCAATCTTTGCTCACGTTGGAACTTCCGTCCACCTTTAACGCCAAATCCTCCACCGTTTCTGATAATTCTGTTTTAAGTGCCGATGTATCGTCGACTGCGCTTACTGGAACGTATCAGATAAAAGTTGATAAGATGGCAACATTTACCACATTAACTCCTTCTTCTACGGTGGGAAAAGCCATTGATCCAACTAAAACTCTCGATGATTTGAAGTTAAGGCAAGCCGTGACAGGTGGTTATTTTACCATCAATGGAGTGCAAATAAATGTTGATCCTTCCACCCAATCTTTGAACGATGTTATAAATGCCATAAACAATTCTGGAGCTGGAGTAACCGCATCTTACGATTCAACAACCGATAAGTTAACGTTAACTGCGAATGGAAATGCTCTTATAAACATAGGCTCGCCATCAGATACCTCTAATTTTCTGCAGGCCGTTTATTTAACAGGGGCTGCCGAGAACACGGATGAAAATGGAAATACCACTGTGAGTTCTACCGTACACATAGGGGCGGTGGATCCTTCTTTCACCTTGTCATCACTTGGAATAAAATCCGGTAACATAAAGATAAATGGCGTGGAAATTGCAGTTGATCCTACACAAAGTCTGGAGAGTTTTATTGAAGAGATAAATAATTCTAACGCTAACGTGACAGCCTGGTACGATTACAACGCAGATAAGGTTTATCTTCGTTCGAAGATAGGTGGTCCCGTTTCTATTACAACGGCAGAAGCCGATAGTTCTAACCCCACAAATGTTGTAAGCGCATTTGGGTGGGACAATGCGACGCAAAACGCCGGTCAAAATGCCCAAGTAGAAGTGAGTATGGATGGAGGCGCTACATGGACAACTTACGATCGCTCAACTAACAACATATCGGATATTTTGCCGGGCGTTACATTAGATCTTTATTCCTCATCTTCAACACCGGTGACCTTGACCATTTCACAAGACACTTCCAAAGCCATGGACGCCATTCAAAAATTCGTCGATTCCTTCAACAAAATTGTGAATTGGATAAACACTCAATACAATCAACAACCTCCGAAAGAGACCAAAAATGCAAGTGGCTCTTCGACCACACAAGGTGCTCTTTATCACAACCAAATGATAGAAGATGTGCTTTCGAAGATGAAAACGATGGTTTACCAATTGGTGCCAGGGCTTTCGAAATATAACAGCTTACCATCAATTGGCATAAACACTGGAAGTGTGGGCAGTGGTTGGTACCAGACCATGGTGGGAACCATTTCTTTGGACAAAGATAAACTCAAGGCTGCCCTTCAAGACGATCCTCAACAGGTGTACGAGCTCTTCGCAAACGATCCGGATTCTTCTACAGGCGATCCAAATGCCGGAAAAGGCGTTATTCAACAATTGGATAGTACTTTGTACTCATTTACCGAATTTAACGGAATAATAGATCAATACGCATCAATTCAAGGGTACATAGGCCAACGTCTTTTGAGCATTAACTCCCAAATAGAACAAACTGCGAGATTTTTAAAGCAACAGCAAATGTACTACATTCAGCAGTACACCGCTATGGAAAGAATGATGGGTGGAATGTCAGGAGAAGGCTCCTTCATTGCCAGCGCTTTAAAACAGGGAAGCTCACAATGAGTATTTGAATATTTTTAGGAAAAACCTAAAGAAAGGAACATTCCTTTCTTTTTTATGGAGGAACGAGATGAAGAGTCTTGGAGTGTTAGGAGGAATGGGGCCAGCCGCGTCCGCAAAATTTTTGGAAATATTGGCAGAACTTTCTCCAGCCAAGACCGACCAGCAACATCCAAAGATCTTCTATATTTCCGACCCAACCATTCCAGATAGGACAAAAGCAATACTTGAAAATGGGAAAAATCCAACTTCGCAGTTGAAAGATGATCTGTTTAAGCTTGTAAATTGTGGAAGCGAGATATTGGCAGTACCGTGCAACACGGCTCATTATTTCATAGAAGACTTCGCTGAAGAGCTTCCGGTTCCGCTTGTGAATATCATTGAAGAAAGCGTTAAGATGGCAAGGAGTGTTTCAAGTTCTGGAGTCTGGGTTCTTTCCACAAAGGCAACATGGGAAAGTGGTCTTTATTCCAAACACGCCAAACGTTACGGTTACAAATTGTTCTTTCCATCGGATGATATAAAAGATGAAGTTCAAAATATAATATACATGGTCAAATCAAAACGTGTGAAGGAAGCGGCTTTCTTTTTGGAAAATGTCTTGAAAACGCTCTGGAAGGAAAAAGATGTCCCTTTTATAGCGGCGTGCACCGAACTCCCACTTGCTTATGAAAAAACCTCTTTGCCTTCTGAAAATATGATATCGAGTTTGTATGCCCTAGCCAAGGCATGCGTTGAGAGAATATACCGATAAAACAAAAACTAAGCCAATTTGTTTATCACCGATTTTACCCAATTTTTCATGAATTCGGCATCTTCACGTGTTATATCTTGATGAGCGTAACGAAGCCTTACAAATAAATCGGTGGCGCGATTTAGGTCTTCGTCTTCAATCCTTTCCCTTAAATACTTTTCGAATTCGTAGGGAGTACTAGAAGGATTTCCCACCTTTTTTCTCAATAATTTGTAGTAAAAGAGTACGATTTTCCACGGAGTGGAGTTGGCAAAATCTTTTTCCATTTCTTCTTGTTCATGCAAGTTTTCTTCCTCTTTTGAGTTAGATGTTTTTGCTCCTGCCGAAAAAGGAGTTACATCTTTAAGAAATCTGAAGATCATGAACACCATTACGCCAAGTCCGCCTGCCGCCAAAATGAGCCAGATTACCGGGTCACCTACTTTTGCCTCTGCGTGAACACCTCCGATATAGGATGAAATGTTACCAAAGTTTCTTGGCAAATTCGTCGGTAAAAATACTTTGTTAGGATTGAATTGGAAAGCAGTTTTTGGGACTTTCATGGAATTTCCAGCCAAATTCAAGGCGTACGTCAATATTCCAATTACGAAAAAGGCAGACGCCACTATCCATATTGCCAACATCAATTTTGACCATTTTATATTTTTCTTCTTTCGTCTTTTGAATTTGAAGAAGGCTATGAAGAAAAATACTCCTACACCAATTATCGCTCCTCCTATAAGGTATATTACTATGTTAAAAATCATGTTTTCAAAGTGAGTGTGTGGAACGTAAAACCTTCTATGAATCGGTATTCCAGCAATTCGATTTGTTGAGTGGAGAGTATATACGCTGGATCCGTGGGAATTTGGAGTGCTCTTTGTATTTGTGAGAGTGGATGAGCTTGTAGAATGTGGTATGATGCTTTTCAATGGAGTTAAAGGTGTTGAAAAAGAATCTATTAAAAACAGAGAGGTTCCCGCTACAATCGTAATTGTCAATAAAATAACAAACATCTTTGAAAGACGTCTTTTGTGAACGTTTAACGAAAGCGCAAAAGATGTGATGAACAAAATCATGAATCCAAATGAAATTTCGCGGCAGCAATACTGTGTCACCATACCGCTTATGGCTGTGATAACAGAGAGAACCAAAAAAGTGTTGAGAGTTCGTTTGATAAGATGCACCGTAATGTATGCCACAATGTAAGAAATAGCAAAAAATATGGCAGCTAGTCCAAATGGAGAAACAGGATAAGAGTACCAAGTTGATAGGCTTAACCAAAAAGTTTTGAATGTAAAAATCATGGGATTCATTTTAGAAAAGAAGGAAAGATAAAAAATGGAAGAAAAGGCGTAGGGAATGCTCCAAATTATCCAGGAACTACCAAATTTCACTACCGTTACGGAAAACAATTTCATGAAAAGCAAGATCACCGGTATGAAAAACAAACCAATGAGAGGTATCTTGAATGCAAATGAAAGAAGAATTTCAAAAGCTATAAACCAGGATAGATCAACGTACTTCCAGAGGGTTCTTTTCATAGCTTTGTATCACCTCGTCCACTGATTCGTTGTCCATCATAACGTGAACCATAACGTTATTCTGCATCAAGAGTGTGCTCTGATCTCGTAACTTCTTAACTTCCTGTGGAAGAATGGCAAATGAACGATATTTCTTATGATACGGCATTCTAAAACCGTATGGCATTACAAATGCAATGAGCTTCGAAACTCTTGACTTTATGGTTAAAAGCTTTGGAACCACGCCATCTGTAAGATAAATCGAAATCAACACCACTGTTGAATTTTTAGACATGGAGTACATGTCCCTTTGAAGCACGTTTTCCAGCAGAAGATCTTCAGAAGGATCGTCAACACCTCTCGCGCGCGCCAAAGCGTCCAGATAAGGAACGTAATCTTTTCTTATCCATTGAGGATGAACTTCGTAAATCTTGTCTCCAAGCACTTTTAAAGTGATCTCCATTCCATGATCTGAAAAATATTTAATAAATCCAGACGCCGCTATTGAAGCGTACTCTTCGTAATCTTTCCGTATGGATGACCAAACGTTTCGTGCGTAAACCTCAGGTGGAAGGTTATAGTCCACGTACATTTTAACAACGGACGAAGCGGTGTATTCGTATTCCTTTACCATGAGTTTATCCAAATGCGCGCTTATTTTCCAGTGAATGCGTTGGAAAGGCTCGCCAGAATATTCATGTACGCCCGTTATATGGGTTGTGTCTTCCAAAAGCTTGAAATTCGTTTTTTGCCCCTCTACCGGGTCTACGAGCATAGTCTTGAATGTGTCTATTGGGAGCATCTTTGGAAAAACTAATAAGCTGCGCTGAGGAGAAAAAGTTTTTTCCAGGCGAAATAGATTTAAAAAACCGTTTACCACGACCCTGATATGCGAAAAATGGTGTTCTCCCCTTGTCCTGAAACCCATCGTATATCTTATTTTTAATTTCTCATTTGGAGCGATAGAGCCTATAACGCTTTTTTCACCAAAAGTTCTTCTTTCATCATCCAAATCCATGGTCTCTTTTTCTATAACGTAACCATTTTCCGCACCGAAGTCTATTAGTTGGACATTATCAAATGTAAATTTTGAGAGGTTTAAGAGAGCGCTTTCGCATTCGACAGGATCATCCGTAAAGACCCTTTTTGGAGATACTTTGACCTCAATCTTCAACTTTTCCGCATTTTTAACCATTAAGAAAAAGTACACCCATATCGTGCCCACAAACGCGGCCGTTGCAAGCGTAAAAGCTCCTACACTTACAAATAACATTACTCCGCTGAAGAGTGAAAGCGTGGCGAGCGACGTTATATCATACTTCATCTTTTTTTGTCACCGGTACAGGAATTTCTTCAAAGGTTCTATCTATTACATCTTCGACTTTGATCATCTTCACGCGTGCTTCTGAAGTAAGAATTAGTCTATGGCTTAAAACTTCTTTCGATATGGCTTTAACGTCGTCTGGAATAACGTAATTCCTTCCTTTTACGAGTGCGTATGCCATAGCGCCCTTCATCAAGCTCAGCGATGCTCTCGGACTCGCGCCAAGGTATAAGTCTTTGTCATGGCGCGTGTGTTCAACGATGTTAACTATGTAATCCTTTATGGTATCATCTACTGTTACAGATTTCACCGCATTTTTCATAAACGCCACTTCGTCAGCTGTCACAATACTTTTCACGTCCTCAATTGGATGATGTTCTACTTGAGAGGAAAGCATTTTTATTTCCATATCATGTTCTGGATATCCCATTTTCAATATGTAAGCAAATCTATCAAGCTGAGCTTCCGGAAGTGGAAATGTGCCTTGATACTCTATTGGGTTTTGAGTAGCTATTACGAAGAAATTGTCGCTTAGTCTTCTCGTAACCCCGTCAACTGTTACCTGCCCTTCGGCCATGGCTTCCAAGAGCGCCGATTGAGTTTTTGGAGTTGCCCTGTTTACCTCGTCAACTAAAAGAATATCCGTAAATATAGGTCCTTCTTTAAATTCAAAACGCCCGCTTTCTTTTTTGTATATGGATAGCCCGGTTAAATCGGTGGGAAGCAGGTCCGGGGTAAATTGGACTCTTTTAAAATCCAATCCCAGAGATATTGAAAGTGCCCTTGCCAGCATTGTTTTTCCAGTTCCGGGAACGTCTTCCATCAGCACATGACCGCCTATCATAAAAGCTGATAGGAGTTTTTCTATAACTTCTTCTTTACCATATATAACTTTTGAAATGTTATTTATTATCTTCTCCCTTATTTCAACCACTTGCACCTCTTCACCACCTCCCAAAAAACAAAACGACTCCTTTTTTCAGGAGTCATCGGCTTCAAAAGCTTTAAGGCGAACTCCTCCGCCCTTTGCCCTTTTATTCTTTGCCCACATATAGACTTATACCATACATTTTTTTTTAATGTGTAACATAAAAATGTAAATAAGGTAAACTAACTTCTGTGATAACATGCTCAATCTATGGACCAACGCTACAAAGCACTTGGAAAAATAGAATCTTACTCTTTCAAAAATTAGGATGTTTTAAGATGTATATCGAAAAATATCACGAGGTGATGTGAATGCATACGGGCTTTTACACGGCCACGATGGGAATGCTCGTGGAACAAGCGCAAGTCGATACCATTTCAAACAATTTGGCAAACGTGAACAGTCCGGGATACAAATCCGATTCGATATCTTTCAAGGCTATGATGAAAAGACCTTTGTACGAAGCAAATGAATTTGAAAAAAAGAAGTTTATTGGCGATACCTACAATGCAGTTGTTGTTGATACCGTGCAGCCGAATATGCAAGAAGGTACGATAAAAGAGACTCATGGAAAATTCGATTACGCTATAGAAGGTAGGGGTTTTTTCGCCGTAAGAGATGGAAAAAGAATTCTTTACACGAGAAATGGAAGTTTTGGCGTTTCAGAACAGGGCTATTTGGTCGATAAATTTGGCAGGGAAGTGTTAAACGCATCACTGACACCGGTAAACGTTTTGAATGGTGAAAAACCAGCGGTTTTTGACGTGAAAAATGAAGAAAAGCTTCAAAAAGTTGGAGACACATCATTTGTTCCAACAAAGGAAAGCGGAAAATTCATCTTGAAACCAGACGCCAAAGTTTTGAACGGATATCTTGAAATGTCCAATGTAAATGTCGTCAGACAAATGGTGGATCTCATAAATGCGTACAGGCATTACGAAATTTCTCAAAGGGTAATAACCACAGAAGACACGCTTTTTTCAACGGCCCTTAGAGTAGGAAGTCCAAGATAAGGAGGATGATGTAAATGTTAGGTTCTCTTTCTACTGCGGCAACCGGAATGAACGCTCAGCAATTCATGCTTGATACCATAGCTAATAACCTTGCCAACGTTAACACAACGGGGTATAAACAGGTAAGGGCTGAGTTCGCTTCGCTGGCATATCAAGACATTTTCACCGCTGGAACACCAACTTCTCAATCAACTCAATCGCCTACCGGTTTGTACAGAGGTCACGGAGTGAGAACGGTGGCGACAAATCGATTGTTTACACTTGGAAACATAAAATCCACCGGAAATCCACTTGATATTGCCATAGGAGGTGACGGTTTTTTCCAAGTTCAGCTTCAAAGTGGGCAAATAGCTTACACGAGAGATGGAAGTTTCAAGTTGGATGGGCAGGGAAGGATAGTCACATCTGATGGTTACGTTGTTGTGCCAAACATCGTAATCCCTTCTGACGCCACATCTATAAACATCGCCCCAAATGGTACGGTGAGCGTTACAACTGCAAATGGAAGCACAACACAAGTTGGTAATATAACGCTTGTTAAGTTTTTAAATCCCGCAGGTCTTAACGCCATAGGAGATAATTTGTACACGGCCACGCAGGCTTCTGGTCAACCAATTCAGGGAGTTCCAAACCAGGATGGATTCGGCGCTTTAAGGCAGGGCTATCTTGAAATGTCAAATGTGAACGTCATTCAACAGATGGTTGATATGATAAACGCTCAAAGGGCATACGAATTCGACGCGAGGGTTATTCAAACATCCGATACCATGCTGCAAGATGCGGCAACTCTGAAGAGATGATGTAATTTGAAGAAGATCGCGTTCGTTCTGTTGGTGATATTCGCAACTCTGGCATTTTCATCAACGTTAACCTTGAAATCGAGCGCGACTGTAACGGGGCAATATGTAACGCTTTACGATCTGGCTGCAACGTACGAGGGAGTGTCAATTCAAAAGTTAAAAGCGTTCATAGTCGCATTTGCACCACAACCAGGAAGTAGCTACATTTTGAGTGCAGACAGCGTCAAAATTAGAGCGCAAAACGATATAAAATGGTTAAAAGTCTTTGAAAAATCCAAAAGTATAAAGGTATCTTCCAAAGCTTTTGCCGTGAATTTATCAGAAATTCACGATGCCATAAAATCAAAGATGGGAAGGGAGATTTTTTTAACCACACTTCCATTGATAGAGTTGTCTACAAACAAGTACACCGTAGAAGTCCAAAATATTTCAGACATAAATGGAGAGCACTTTGCGCTTTTGAAATTCAAAGGAAATGGTACAAATTCATACGTGAATGTAGGTTTTGAAACTTCCAAAATTGGGAACTGTAATAGTATTGATGGAATAAAAAGCGTCGTGCTTGGTTTTATGAAAAAAGGAATATCTCTTTCCCTTGTAAATGAAATTCCAAAGGTTGATTTTGTGCAAATAGAAGTTGGTAAACCTTTTAAAGAGTCTCTTAACATGTTAAAAGTTCCCGTTAACTTTATTCTTAAAGGTGGAAAAAGTTTTTCGACCATTTTGAAGTACAGGATATCTCTTTACGCTGATGTTGTAGTTGCAAGGAAGTACATTCCTTATGGCAAAAAGATATCCAATGAGGATCTTGCGACTAAGAAAATGAATGTTTACGCAACTTCTACATCTTACGCTACTTCAATAAAGTACTGTGTGGGAAAGATAAGCATGTGGTCTTTTAGAAAGGGACAAATTATATCTTTAAATGGGTTAAAAACTCCTCCCGATGTTTTAACAGGAGAAATATTGATAGCCTACGTTTCTTACCCAACAATGACTGTGACGACATTCGTAAGGGCTATGCAAGATGGAAATGTTGGACAGGTTATAGCCGTAAGGAATGTGAGCAATGGTTACATGCTTTACGGCACAATAGAAAGAGGCCCGAAGATATGTATTTACTCTGGAGGCGAGTGAAATGAAAAAGGCGTTACTCATTTTTGTTATAATCTCTTTAATCGCATCGATGGCGATGTCGACATCGTTGTGGAGTACGTCTAAAGATAAGAAATTCAAGTCACTTTTTGCCATGAAAGTGGCAAATCAAGTCGGAGACACTTTAAACGTTATGGTTTACGATAACACAACGGCTTCATTTTCCTACAGCAATCCAGATTACAAGGGAGGTTTGTTGTCTGTTCTTGTGGGATTGCTTAAATCAGTTACCAATTTTGATCTGTCGAAGTTCATACCCATTAACTCTTCTCCAAATATAAACACTACGAAAAGAACGGCAAAAAATCAATCTCAGTTCGTCACGCAAATAGCCGCCGTGATCACAAAAATAGAACCCAATGGGAATTTTTACATAAAAGGCTCTAAAGAAGTTAAGGTGGGACAATCGATGAAACAGGTACAAATAGAGGGAATTGTCAATCCAAACGATATATCTCAGGATAATACGATAGATTCATCCAAAATAGCGGATTTGAAAATTTGGTACGATGGAAGCCTGATTTTTCAACAAGGCGTAAATCAGGATAGATGGATAAACTGGATTTTCAATTCTTTATCTTCTGTTTTGTTCTGAGATGAGGGAAGTGAAAATGTTGAAAAAGTTTTTTCTTGCAATCATCTTATTGGCAATGGCATCTGTGATTTTTGCAACCTCTGTTGCCAGAATAGAAGATATAGCCAAGATAAGAGGCGCGATGGATAACCAGCTTTTCGGAGTTGGAGTGGTGGTAGGATTAGATGGAAATGGAGACAGCGGACAGGTCCCGTCTACATTATTGGCGAACATGTTGAAAAATTTCGGAGTTGTAACAACGGCAGCCGAACTGAAGTCTAAAAATTCGGCTCTTGTGATGGTTACCGCGGATATTCCTCCATTTTATTATCCAGGTATGAAGTTGGATGTAACAGTCTCATCCATAGGTGATGCCAAAAGTTTGCAGGGTGGAGTGCTACTTCAAACACCATTATACGGTGCTGATGGAAACGTTTACGCCGTGGCGCAGGGAAATGTGTCGATTGGTGGCGCTGAAACTAAACAATCCGCTTCTTTACAAAAGAGATATTTACTCGTTGGCACAATTCCAAATGGTGCTATAGTTCAAAAGCTCATACCATCTAATATTGTCAAGAAAAACACAGTTACACTTTTACTGAACAAGCCAGATTTCGTTACCGCCGCACGCGTGGCACAGGCGATAAATGGAAAATTCAGTAATTCCATTGCAAAAGCCAAGGACGCGGCCGCAGTGGACGTGAAAGTTCCAAAAGTTTTTCAGGATAACCTTATAGATTTTTTAGCAATGATTCAACAAATACAGGTTACGCCAAATATACCTCAAGAAATAGTGATAAATGAAAGGACAGGAACGATTGTATTTGGAGGAGACATACAGCTTCCAGATTTCACGATGAGTTATGGTAATTTCTCTATATCTGTAACGAATGGAAAGGTATCCGCCGGAGGGACAAACACCACAACAAATACAATCACGAATTTAATATCCGCTTTAAAAGCCTTGGGCGCAACGCCTCAAGATATCATATCGATAATTGAATCCCTTCACAAATCCGGAATAATTCAACAAAATGTGGTGGTAATGTGAATACTTCTCCCATATCCCTTTTAAATGCGAAAGATATAAGTGGCAAAAATAAAGTGGAAAAAGTCGCCGAACAATTTGCCGCCATCTTGGTTTCACAGGTATTTGACGAAATGCAGAAAAATGTGTTAGAATCATCTCTCATACCACAAAGCCAGGCTGAAAAATGGTATAGGCAATGGCTGATGGATATTTACGCCCAGGAATCTGTAAAGAGCTCTTTGAAACCATTGGCAGATATGATTGCAAGTCAGCTTGCAAATAATGGATATAGAAAGTAGGAGTGGGAGATGATTCTATGTTAAGATCTTTGAGTGAAGTTGTTGAAAGAATGAAAAGTGCAAAGAAAGTGCTTGTTACGGGGCACATAAAGCCGGATGGCGATGATATCAGCTCGGTGGCAACTCTCGTTTCAATAATGCGGAAACTTGGCAAAGATGCAGAGGGATGCATAGCTGACAATATTCCGTGGTTTTACAAAGAAATACCGGGCGTATCTTTGATAAAAAACGTGGAAGATTTAAGAGATTATAAGTACGACACTTCAATCACGGTAGACGCCTCCGAAGTATCCAGAATAGGTGATTCCGTAAAGCTTCTTAAAAATGGAAAACCAGACATAACGCTGGATCATCACAAAACAAATGTGGGATTTGGGGAATACGACTTTTACGATTCTAATTACGCCGCGACGGCGGTCATAGTGTACGAAATTGGGAAAATGCTGGACATAGATTACACTCCAGAATTGGCCGAAATAAACCTTCTTGGCATTGCTACGGATACAGGTTTTTTCAAGTATTCAAATACCGATCAAAAGGTTTTCAAATACGCTGCCGAGCTTGTCGGTGCCGGTGCCAACATCCAACACATAGCCTCTGCGGTTCTTGAACACAAAACTTTGAACGAAATAAAGCTACAGTCTGAAATGATAAACACGTTGAAAGTGGAAGAAGATGGAAAGCTGGCATGGGCTCACGTTTCATCTGATATGTTTAAGAGAAACAACTGCACGGATGAAGATGCAGGTGGCTTCGTTTCAGAGATAAGGGCGCTTTATGGTGTAGAGGTTGCCATTCTCTTCATAGAATGGCCGGAAAATCAAGTGAATATCTCCTTCAGATCCAAAAATTACGTAGACGTGAGCGAAATAGCCTTGGCGTTTGGCGGCGGTGGGCACGAACGTGCTTCTGGTTGCAGTTGTAAAGGCGTGAAACTTGAAGAGATGATGGAAAAGGTTATAGCTAAAACGAAAGAAATCCTCAAGAAATACTAGACAAATTTCGTAAACTCTATTTTGTATTGTTCACTCATTTTACTCATGTTGTGCGTGAACATTACGAAAAGTATTACAAGAGACATTACAAAAATTCTCTATGGAAACATATAAGCAGCATTTAACAACACTTTTTGATTTAAGACCCGCTTTTCAAGCGATCAAAGCAATTTTTTCGAAGTCATGTCAGAACGGATTCGCTCTTCTTTCCGCCTTCCTAATTCAAAATATGAGGCACGCTCAGACACTCATCCATGAGTGCTTCGCTTTCTCGGCACGTCCTGTGCCTCTCAACCTCATTTGAATCCTCATCCGGAGAGCTCATATATTCTGACAAGTACTTCGAGGGTGAGGTTTAATCGTTTTTTGAAAAGAATCATTTTGAGATAAAAAAGCTGGGCATCTTTTAAGATGCCCAGTAATGGTGCTTTATGGCAAAAGCTCTTAATAATTCATTGCTTACACTTTGAATACGCTCAACTGCTTGTCCAGACTTTCAGAAGAATCCCTTACCGGTTTTACTGAAGCCCTCGCTTCTTCCAAGCTCGCGTTTATCTCTTCAAAGTTACCGTTCAATTGTTGGAGCACTTCTGATGATTTACTCAACAAATCTGCTAATTTCGTTGAACCCGCGCTCATTTCTTGTGCACCAGCGCCTTGTTCTTGCGTGCTTGCGGCTACGCTTTGAACCGATTGCTGAAGTTTTTCGAGAATTTCTTTTAGCCTATCAAAGCTTTCCAAAACCCCTTTTACGCTTTCAGATGTCTCGCTTGACATATCCGCAGCTTGTTGAACTATTCCCAAAGACTTATGAACTTCTTGACCAACTTCATTGAGAGTTTGTCCTATCTTTCCAGTTGCCTCTGCGCTTTCTTCTGCAAGTTTTCTTATCTCATCCGCGACAACTGCGAATCCCTTTCCGGCTTCTCCCGCGCGTGCCGCTTCTATTGCTGCGTTGAGCGCTAACAAATTCGTTTGGTCTGCAATGGAATTGACCGTTTCTATAATCGTGGAAATGCTTTCTGAAAGGGTATAAAGATTGTTAAGGCTTTCCTTTGCGCTTTCGCTTATTTCTCTTGTTTTATTTGCCCTTTCTGCACTTTCTTGGATGAGTTTGTAATCGTTCATTATTTCTTCTTCTATCTTATCACCATGCGAGGCCATTTCTTGTGCAGCTTTCGCGTTCATTTCAGAACTCGACGCGAGTTCCTCAAGGCTTGCGTTTATCTCTTCAAGTGAGGCACTGTTATCTGTGACTTCATTACTCAATGAATCAAGTTGCTGTGCCGACTCGTTCAAAGCTTCGGATATCTCACGAATTATCTCTTCAAGCTTTTTAACGGATTCTTTCGTGCTTGTAGACGTATCTTTTGCATGGGTTATGATGCCTTTCAACGTATCTCTCAGCTTTTCCACCGCCCGTGCAGTAACACCGATTTCGTCTTTGCTTTTAACAACATCCATTTCTATATTCAAAATGCCATTTGACATGTTTTCAACGAGTGTGGATAATTTCTTTACTGGTGCTGTAAGGTTTCGAGCCATAAGCGAAGCTATGAGAAGAGCAACCGCAATTGACACAATACTCAGAATTATAATCGTTAAACGCATTATGTTCATCTCGTTTATTTGAGACTTTCTCAAAGCTTGTGTTGTGGTTAAAAGGGAAGAATTTAAACTTTTCAAGGCATTTGAAAACGCCTCATATTTTTGAGAAGAAAAGTTCTTTAAATCGGCATTTGACGAGTCATTGACAATCTTGTTTAAGAGAGTGACATCTTTTTCAAGATCACTTTTGATCTTCCCAGGAAAATCGGGAAGCATTTTGTC
>NZ_JBPNHS010000033.1:0-10665 GCF_054006115.1 Mesoaciditoga sp.
TTTTTTGCAAAAAAAAGAATGGCTTGTAAACAATTTTTAATTATATCTTATTCTTTTTCTAACTAACCTTAGCGCTCTCTATGATAGAAAGAAAAGAAGAAAAAAGAATGTGAGTGATACGGATGGATGCGAAGGATAGAAGAAAAACCCAAATAGGCGTTCAACTTGAACGTTGGCGAGTCAGAGAGATAAAACATCGTGCGTCTGAGTTGGGCATTTCAATGAGCGAATTAGTTCGCCGACTGATAATAGAATACCTTGAAAAAACAAAAACTGATAAGTAAGAAAAAGTCCCGCATAAAGCGGGATTTGATAAATGTAGCCGTGAATAATTTGGCAGCCCCACGGGGAATCGAACCCCGGTTTCCTGGCTGAGAACCAGGCGGACTAACCACTATCCGATGAGGCCACTAATATGATATCATACTTATGTGTTTCTTTCAAAGAAAACGCACCTTAAATTGAGGTTACGTAGAGAAGCGTTAAAGGAGGGAAAAAGTATGAAAAGGTCAATTACGCTTTTTCTAATTTTGACGGCGATCGGAATTTTCGTTTTGGCAGATACGCCTGTTAAAGATATAATAATTACCCCTGTAAAACCATCTTCTTTAAAGGTTCAGATCTGGATGGATCGTTCAACCGGGGCAACCTATTATCCAGGAGATAACGTTAGGATTTATTTCAAAACTTCTGAAAACGCGTACGTGATCATATTCGATTTCGCAACCGATGGTAGTGTGAGAGTACTTTTCCCGAATTTCTTCCAAAGAAATAACTACGTGAGGGGCGGTGTGGTTTACACTATTCCAAATCCAGCTTACAATTACTCTTTAACCGTTACCGGGCCAAATGGAAGAGAATTTTTAGAAGCCGTTGCGAGTCTTTCACCGAGCGCGCTTCCAAATGTACCGCTTGCAGGGGCAAATCCATTTTTGGAATACAAAGATGGACAACAATACATGCAAAAGATGAAATTAGAGCTTATGAGAGAATCTATAGCTGTTGCAACAACATACTTTTATGTTGGATACGTTCCTCAAATGGGAACTGTGAATTTTACTTCCAGCCCAATGAGAGTTTCACTTTACGTTGATGGAACGTACGAGGGTGAAACTCCAAAAACTTTGCAACTTCCCGTTGGAAATCACGTTGCGACCTTTGTTTACCACGGAAGAAGCTTGGCAAAGTCATTCACAGTTCAACCAGGACAATATTCAATGGTGAATGGTGTTATTTCCATAATGCCCGTTCAACCTCTAAGCGTTAAAGTAAACGTCAACACTTATCCGTCTGGGGCTTTGGTTTTTGTGGATGGAAAGATGTTAGGAATAAGTCCTTGCACTTTTAAACTGGCGGTTGGCACATACGAATTCACAGTAGTAAAGCCAGACTACAAAACAGTTGTGCGTACGGTTACGATTCAGAACGATATCAATCTGAACTTTCAACTTAACAAAATAGAAAGTTACACTTCTTTTTAAAATTGAATGCCTTAAAGGAGGAAGCAAAAATGAGAAATTACAAAGACATTCCTTTGTGGAAGGATGTAAGCGAAGAACAGTGGAACGATTGGAAGTGGCAAATTTCTCACAGAATAATGGATGCCGACACGCTTTCAAAGGTGATACCGCTTGACGAGAATGAAAAAAATGCGATAACTACCAGCCTTGAACATTTACGAATGGCCATCACGCCTTACTACGCTTCGTTGATAGATCCAAACGATCCTGAAGATCCGATAAGAAAGCAAGCTGTTCCCACGATGAATGAACTTTACGTTGCGCCGAATGAAAGCACGGATCCTCTTTTTGAAGATGTGGATTCTCCCGTTTACGGATTAACTCATCGCTATCCCGACAGGGTATTGGCACTCGTTACCGATCAATGTTCCATGTACTGCAGACATTGCACGCGCCGGAGAAAAGCCGGGGAAACCGACATGCCAATGCCCATGAGTAAAATAGACAAAATGGTTGAATACGTTGCGGCCCACGAAGAGATAAGAGATGTTTTGATATCCGGCGGAGATCCATTTACACTTTCCACTGAAAGATTGGAAGCCATAATAAAGAAATTCAGGGCAATTCCACACGTGGAAATAGTGAGAATAGGCACAAGAACGCCCGTTGTTATGCCACAGAGAATAACGGACGAACTTGTCAACATGTTGCGGAAGTACCATCCCATATGGGTTAACACGCATTTTAACCATCCGAATGAGATAACGCCGGAATCTGAAAAAGCTCTCGCGAAAATGGCGGACGCGGGCATCCCTTTGGGAAATCAATCGGTATTACTAAGAGGAATTAACGATTGCCCACAGGTTATGAAAAAGCTTGTACACCTTTTGGTGAAAAACCGTGTGAGACCTTATTACATATATCAATGCGATCTGTCTAAGGGCCTTTCTCATTTCAGAACATCAGTTGCGCGTGGCATAGAGATAATAGAATATCTTAGAGGACATACTTCCGGTTTTGCAGTCCCAACGTATGTGATAGACGCTCCCGGCGGAGGTGGGAAGATTCCGGTGAATCCACAGTATCTCATTTCGATGGGGGCAAATAAGGTTGTATTAAGAAACTACGAAGGAGGCATCTTCATTTACGAAGAACCGGATGACTACAAACCGAAATGCAAAGAAGACTACATTCCCAAAAAAGAACAAAGCAACACCGGAGTGGCCGGACTCTTAAGCGGAAATTACGCCTTTATGATTCCTTGGGGAAATGACAGAAAGAAGAGAATAAAGAAGTGGAGAGAAGAGCACAAGAAATCCCAGAAAGACAACTCATTGAACAAGTAAAGCATTACCGTTTAGTATCAGTTGTTGGTCTTGCAAAGAATGTTGGAAAGACCACAGTTGTTAATTTTTTATTACGCAGGCTTTCGCAAGCCTGCGTAATAACTGTTGGTGTAGATGGGGAAAAAGAAGACAAGATATTTAAAAACACGAAACCGCCGGTTTTTTTACCAAAGGGAAACTTTGCCGTTGTACCCTCTACAGAAGTGCCAGTGGGAACGAAGATATTGGAAACTTTTGAAACGCCGTCCACGCCCCTTTCACTTGTTAAAGCGCTTATGGATGTGGAAGTTCATACGGTAAAAATTGGAAGTTACGAAGAAACTCTAAATGTGGTGAAAAGAATAAGAAAGCATGCTAAAACGTTTGTAATTGACGGGGCGTTGGCGAGAATGGGTTCAATTTCGATTTCAAACGCTGCTATTCTCATAAGCGGAGCCGAGGTTGGTAAGAGCGTTGAAGAAGTGGTGGATAAAACGATCAAAGTTGTAAATAAAATTCTTACCCCTCACGCGCCGGAATACGTGATCGAAATCGCCAACAAAATGCCAAAAGTTCCATTTGCGATCAAAAATGACAAAGTAGTAAAAATCGATACCAATGGGGTGGCTGGATACGAAGAAGAAATAGTGAAAATGGCGCAAGGAGCGCAATACCTTTACCTTCCGGGTGCGGTAACAAACGAGATCGCATCACGTGTAGAATGCCCAATTGTAGTTCCAAGCCCGGATAAAATTTTTTCTGATGCTGGAAATTTTCTTTCAATAAAAGAAACAAAGCTTTTGGCGGTGGCGCTCAATCACACTTCTGTGCGGGGATATGAAGTAAATCCTGAAGAACTCATTATTGAGCTCAAGAAACGCTTAAATGATGGTATAATCGTCTTTGATGTGCTTTACGATCACGATGAGGGAGGTTCCAAAACATGGAATTTACCGTAAAAAAGAGCGAAATGTCTTTTCATTTGGATTCGCTTTCAAGGGCCGTTGCTTCAAGGCCAATAAAGCCGGTTCTTAATGGGGTGCTTTTCGAATTGGATAATGGTTTAACCATGACCGCAACGGATATGGAATTCACGGTTAGATCGAAGATACCAAACGTGAAGGGAGAAGGAGCTTTTGTAGTGAACGCCAAAACGGTGTACGAAATAGTTAAAAGTCTCCCCTCCGAAGAAGTGAAATTTTCGACAAATGGGGATAAATTGGAAATTTTATCTGAAAAGAGCAGGTTCACAATATTCACCCAGGACGCTCAAGATTTCCCGGAAGTGAACTTCCCAATCGATGGTGCCATTTACGAAATGGACAGGGTGAAATTGGCTGAAATGATAGACAGAGTTTCGTTTAGCGCGGCTTCAGATGAAAATATGAGAAATTTAAATGGCGTCTACTTTGAGATGGAAAATGGCATGTTTAGAACAGTTGCCGTGGATGGTTTTAGGATGGCATTGGCCGAGGAAAAGATAGAAAGTCAGGGGAATTTGAGTTTTCTCATTTCCTTGAAGGCCGTTAAAGAACTTTCAAGATTGTTAAGCGTTTCCAGCATAGATAAGTTAATAATGCGTTTTGAAAACAGACAGGTGGCCTTTGAAGTTGGAAACACGACTTTAGTTTGCAAAGTTGTGGACGCTGAATTTCCGAATTACAAGCGCGTTATACCCGAAGAATTCAAAACAAGGATAATCGTTGATAGAAATGCTCTGCGTGGTGCCGTTAAAAGGGCAAGCATAGTAACGAGAAGTGGTACAGAAGCCGTGAAATTCACAACCGACAGCGATTCTTTGAAGATATCATCTAAAAGCGCTGGCCTTGGAGAAGCTGAAGAAACGTTAGACGTTCAAATGGAAGGAGAACCCATGACGTTGGCTTTCAATCCAGCCTTTGTTTTGGACGCGTTGAACCATACCAATGAAGAAAAAGTGCAATTGAATTTTGTAGATGAGAATAAACCTTTGATGGTGGATACACCGGACTTGGATGGGTATTTCTTCATAGTCATGCCGGTGAGAATATAATGAGAGCGGGAATAGGATACGACGTTCACAGGTTGACAGAGGGAAGAAAACTCGTTTTGGGCGGTGTGGAAATCCCTTATGTTAAGGGTTTGGCCGCTCATTCGGACGGTGACGTTATAGCCCACGCGATAGGAGATGCGATTTTAGGAGCAAGTGGCTTAGGAGATTTAGGTGTTTATTTTCCTCCGAACGATCCACGCTACGAAGGTATATCTTCAATGATCATATTGAAAGAGATAAAGGAAATGGTGGAAAAGAGGAATTTCAAAATAGATTACATAGACGTTATGCTCGTTCTGGAAGAACCAAAAGTTTCTTCTTACATCTCACAAATGAAATCGCGAATAGCTGAGGCGCTTGACCTTGATGTAACAAGGATAAGTGTGAAAGCAACGACAAACGAAGGCCTGGGCTTTGTGGGAAGAAAAGAAGGCGTTGGCGCGATGGCGGTATGTTTACTAAAAGAGCCGGCTATGTAGGAGAGTAGATGAATTTTCTTTCAAACATAACAATTGGTCAATACGTGCCAAAAAAATCTTTTCTTCACGCTCTTGACCCTCGAAGCAAAATAATTTTTAACGTGATGATGATCACAGTGATCTTCCTGGTTACCGATTTATGGCAATACGCTTTGATCACAGCGGTAACGGTTGTTTTAATGATTGCGAGCAAGATCTCTTTCATTTACTACATGAAAGGTTTGAAAGCTTTGTGGCTTCTTATAGCTTTAACGGCTGTTTTTCAAGTGTTTTCCGGAGGAGGAAATGTTGTTTGGTCTTTCTGGGTTTTTAAAATAACAAATGTGGCCATTTACAACACGATTTTCATAACTTTACGCCTTGTTCTTATAATTCTTATAGCGTCCACTTTAACGCTTACCACTTCACCAATACAGCTGGCGGATGGTCTTGAATCGTTGATGAACACCGTACGAATTCCAAAAGAATGGTCGCACGATTTTTCCATGATGATAAGTATAGCCTTCAGGTTTATACCCGTTTTGGCCGTTGAAGCGGACCATGTCGTAAAAGCGCAACTTTCAAGAGGCGCAAAGTTCGACAGGGGAAATTTCATTCAGAGGATGAAAAACATGGTGCCGCTTCTTATACCTTTATTCGTCGGAGCCATAAGGATGGCAGAAGAGCTGGCACTTGCAATGGAAGCGAGATGCTACAGGGGCGTTGAAGGGCGAACTAAGTACAGACAGTTAGTCTTCAAAAAAAAAGACTATGTCTTTACGATTTTGAGTTTTGCCCTTATTTCGATAGCTTTCATACATTTTTGAACTTTGGAGGTAAGAGTGAACGTAGAAGTGCTTTCAATTCCGTGTGAACACGTTAAAAAAGATTCGTACGATTTGGTGATCGTCATAGATACTTTGAGGGCGGGCACCACAATTGCCAAAGCCTTGTCTAACGGCGCGAGCGCGGTTTATCCAGTTGGCAGCGTTGAGGAAGCTGTGAATTTAAAGAAAAAAATACCATCTTCTTTGTTGGCTGGCGAGAGAAAATCCTTTAAGATAGATGGCTTTGATCTGGGAAATTCTCCGTTAGAGTTCAACGAAAAAGTGGTTAAGGGAAAAAACATAATTTTAACAACTTCAAACGGCACTAAGGCGGTTAACAAGTTTAAAACGTACGGTCCTTTGGTTTCCATGGCGCTTTCAAATGTGAAAAGTGTCGCTGAATTTTCGAAATCATATGAAAACGTTTTAGTCGTGTGTTCGGGGAGCCATTCAGAAGTCGCGTTAGAGGACCTTTACACGGCTGGTAAATACATCTCTCATTTAGATCTTCCAGCTTTGAATGATGATGGAATAGTGGCAAAAAGCATTTCCTGTGAAAAAGAGATAAAGATTTTGAAGATGTCCCATCATGGTAGGTATTTAAGTCAGCACGGAATGGAAATGGATCTGTACGAAGCCGTGAAAGAAACAAAAATCGTGCCGACTTTTAAAAAAGATCCATTTGGAATTGACTTTTTTGGAATTTAGACTTAACTCCGGTGTGAATCCGCATTTTAGATAAAATGGAAAGGTGGTGAAGGTGGTAATTTCTCTTAAGAGATTTTTGCCACAAGAACCTTGAAAAACGCGAAGATGTTCATTTTTTTGGTTACATTGACGGTCTTTTTCTCACTGTCTGTGGCCGTCGCCGATCCAATAATAGGCGGTTTTTCAATTGACACTCCAATTTTAAATCTGGCAAGCCAACCTTACACGCTTTACTATTACCCTGGATTTTCTTACGAAAGCGGTTATTCCACTACCGGTCAATGGATGGCGGGCGTCGGCTTTACATTTAGCGTGCCATGGATGAACTTTTCCCAAATTCCTTTGAAAAAGGACGAAATTCCAATTGCTTTGGCTTTGGCAAGAGTTGAAAGTGGCTTTCAAAATTATTCAAGGAGTCGGGTTGGGGCCGAAGGTTTAATGCAGTTCATGCCTCAGACGGCATTAGAGTACAACGTTCAAAACCCATTTAACCCTTATCAAAGTGTTCAAGGTGCCATCAATTACATTTCCAAATACGAAGCGAGACTTTCTTCATTAAAGCTCGCATTTGCCGCTTACAACGCTGGTCCAACGGCCGTGTTGAAGTACAAGGGCGTTCCGCCGTACGCTGAAACTCAAAATTACGTTAAAAAGGTTATGAAATACGTCAATCAATACACCGCAACCCCTTCTTATCCAGAAATATACGCAAGAATGGGAATTTTCGCCGAGTACGAATCGCCAAAAAAGATAATAGTTGGGGCTTCATATCCCCTTCCACCCGGTCAAGTGGATATTTGCCCGGAACTCACGTTCAATTCAACCAAGGTATCGCTTTCATGGATATGGAGGATAAATTCCGAACACTTTAAAATGGCTTTTAGACATGAAGGCGGTTACGACGAATTTGAAATATCTTCTAAATTTGGCCCATTAACGGCGATAGTTGGCATGTACAAAAGTGGTGTGGCGGCGTCTGGGATATTTGACGTGTGGAACGCGAAACTATTTGGTTCTGTTTCCGCGTCCGGTGATGTGAGGTATGGAATGGCAGTTAAGCTGTTCAGCTCGTACGTTGAAGCATGGAAAGATAAAAACTCCTACGCTTTTTCTTTAAACGGGAGATGGTAAGGTGAAATTCGAAATATCACAAGAAGAGATAAACGAATTCATTGGGGATAAATTCGGTGCCAGCGTTAAGGTAAAGGATGGCAAGCTTGACATTTCTGCCATGATGGGAACCGTTAAATTCACCCTTTTTGCGCCAAAAGTCCCTCTGAATTTTTCAGAAGAAGTTAAATTCGATGTTTCCA
Organism: Mesoaciditoga sp.; assembly: GCF_054006115.1. Classification (NCBI taxonomy): domain Bacteria; kingdom Thermotogati; phylum Thermotogota; class Thermotogae; order Mesoaciditogales; family Mesoaciditogaceae; genus Mesoaciditoga; species Mesoaciditoga sp. Next base: position 8,124 of record NZ_JBPNHS010000033.1, read on the forward strand.
TGAGTTTAACGGTCAGGATGTTTTTGGGAAGGATAAGGCAAGAAATTGAAAAGAGAAAGCTTGACGAAGCGATAACAATAACACCAAATTCTCTTGTTTTAAATGTCGGAAAAATTGACAACACTTTTTTTAGATGGCTGAAAAACAAAAGCTTAAAGGAAATAGAGTTTGAAGATGGAATGATTCGTTTGAAGATAGAGTGAATTTTTCCTTATTTTGCTTGACTGGCAAATTCTTTTAAGGTATAATTTTACGGCAAGTAAGCCGAGGTGGTGGAATTGGCAGACACGCAAGATTCAGGTTCTTGTGAGCGACTAAAAGCTCGTGCGGGTTCAAGTCCCGCCCTCGGCACCAATTATGTTTTTATCCTCTTAAATTCTTCTCTTGACAGTACTTGAAATCAAGTATATAATAACTAATCAGACTTCTTGTTTGATGTGGAAGGAGGGATCGTGGGAGAGAAGTGGATTACAATCTAACCAAGGGGGTTAGTTTTTTGCTGTACAAAATTGAAGATAAAAGCAAGAACATTTTGAAGGGAGGTGCTTTCCTGCAACCATGTGTTATGGTTGACAGGAGGACGCATGAGTAAAAAGGTAATAGGTTTAGCAGTAACAGTAGCATTGTTGATGATCGTCCTTTCTGGCTGTTTCCTCTTGCCCAAGCCAGCGTTGCCGCCACAAGTGGTTAAAGTGGTAATGCCAGCAAACGGCCAGAATATCGTAGTGGCGCCAAATGAAACGGGAAATGTAAAAGTAGAGGCTTACATTAAAGCTCAAAGCCCAATTGATGCTGTGTATTTTTCATTGTACAAAGATGGTGCATTGAGTATTTCACAGCAGAGTGCGAATGGTCCCTATCAGACAACGGAAGGAACATTCACTTACACTTTCACTGGGCTTAAAGCGGGAAGCTACACTTTAAATGTGCAAGCTTACACTAAAAATCCAAGACCAGCGGTAACGAATTCAAGCTTTGAAATTTCTCATTCATATTTACCACCAAAGATAAGCAACTTAACGGTAAAATCGAACTACATGGATGGAAAACATTACGTAACTGGGAGTCCAATTCAATTCAGCGTAGAAGTTACAAATCCAAATAACACGGGCACTCCAGTTGTTTCGGCAGAAGTTAATGGTAATCCGGCCGAGGAAGTTTCGAAAAGCAACAACACGTGGACATTTAAGTACACGCCAAACGTGGCGGGCTCTTACACGTTTGGAATAACGGCTAAATTGCCGAACGCAACGCCAACAGCGGCTACATCAGTAGTGGAAAATGTTGATTGGATGCCAAGCGTTAGCAATCTTAAGCTTAAAATAAGCAAAAAAGACTCTGAAGATTACGCTGTGGCGCTTTCTTCAACTTCTGTGAGTTTTTCTTACGAATCTACAAACGTTAAAGCCACTGTAAGCGTTAACGGTACGGTGTTTGCTAATGAAAACTACACGTCTGATGAAGCGATAAGCGGTATTAAAGCAGATCAATGGAACGAAGTTAAAATTAGTTTTGTAGACAAATGGGGAAATCCTTTGCCTTCTTACACAAAACTTTTCCATGTACTTGGAACTCAAAAAACTAATCCAAAGGATACACCATACGTCTTCTTGATAGATAGACAAGGTCATATAGTTAACAACACAAACGACTGGATCGTGAAGAATGCAGGAGATGAAATTCACCTTTATGGGTACATCCTTAAAGGAAAGAATGATATTAACAATTACGATATCACAGAAAGCTACTATACAGATGAGGATCTCACTTCAAAGTCGACAAACGGAGTAGTTTTAGCTGATAATAATGTAAAGAGTTCCGATCTGATAAATAACAAAATCCCGATCGTTGACCTCGTAGCTTACCTCTTTGATGAAAGCAATACCAATGACGCATACGTTAAGTTTAATGTCAATGTCAATGGAGCTGCCGTTGCCTTTTTGAGATACAAAGTTTTACCTGTTTTTTCACCTATAAAGCTGAGCATTGAACCAAATGGAAATACGTACGAAGGTGTGCCGGAAAATCTTACTGTTACAGTTGAATCAAGCCAGCCATTGGTAAGCCTTTCTTTGGATAGGCCTATTAAGGTTTCGGTAGCATCTGATACGTCGTTCTCCGGATATTCCACGACGACGGCTTACGCTTATACTTTGAATGGTCATGAATATTACACAAATGTCATCAATTTCTCTCATACTTTGATAGCTTCTGTTGACAGTGTAAGAGCAAATGGTATATCCGCTTACGGAACTTTGAACGAACCGTTCTCATTTAAAGTTGCGTTCTACGGACCATCAGGAACGTATCAAATAGGTGCTAAAGCTGAAGCTTTAGCTGATCAGGTTAGCACAGCAATTACAACTTACAAAGTTCAAGCCGATACGGGAGCTCCGACCATAAAGATCACGCCTGCTGGTTCTTACGCGATGGTGAATGTGAATGGTACTGAAATACCAGCTTATTATGGAAATATTTCAGTTACCGCAACGATCACGGATGATCACGCGATATACTGGGGTGGGCTTGCATTTGAAAATGT
>NZ_JBPNHS010000034.1:0-39449 GCF_054006115.1 Mesoaciditoga sp.
TTATAAATCATAGATTGAACGAGGTAGTTATAAGCTACTGGGATTAAAATTGGTTTTTCAGAAGAAAATGTAAGTCTGACTTTCATCTTTTTCCCCCTCACTTTTAACCACTCCAAAAAACTATTTGATAAGATACTGAATGAAAGGAATGTTTCTGTAAGCTATCACTTCCTTGACTTTTTTTCTGTTTCCATTACACGAAATTGAGCGTGGCGCGTCTTTGAACCTAACAACAAAATCGTGAGACTTGTACAAATCCACGATCCTTTCGGTGGCTTGATTGGACAATACAATGGGGTTTGAAAGTTCACAAAGAAATTCCACTAATCTCACTTGATCTTTCCAGTCAAATCCCCCCGCGTTGTAGGCGGTAAATTCTACATCATACGGCGGATCGGCGTATATCAGCGCATTTGATGGAATTTCAACTTCTGAGAAATCTTTACACGTGAACTTCCAGTTTCTAACTATATTTCTGTAAAAAGGGATATCGAATTCGTAATTTATGCGTTTGTATTTTCCAAATGGCGTGTTGAAAAAACCTTTGCTGTTAAATCTTACCAGCCCATTATAAGCCGTTTTGTTGAGGTAATAAAATAAGGCGGCAGCTTTGGGAGTATTCTCTTTGCCATTTTTTATCAATTCATTGAAATTCCTCCGATTTCTGTAGAAAATTTCTTTATCGTTTTCAAAATTCACACCTGTGGAGAAAATATTTATCCCCCGTTGAATTTGAGTATAGAAGTTTATCAAGTGAGGATTTTTATCGTTTAAAATTGCTTCTTTTCTTTCTAAAGCAAATGATAAGGCCGCACCACCTGCGAAAAGCTCTACTAAGATGAGATCGTTGAATTCATCTAAAATAGGCGATAACATCGGGATGATCCATCTTTTCCCACCGGCCCATTTTAACAAAGTTCCGGCCATTTTGCTATTCCTCTCAACATACTAAGTAAATTTTACAGAACTTCCTTCCAAATTCTAACGCTTTTACATGAAGGTGTCAAGAAGGTGTACCTTTTTCGAAATTTTTTGCCATAATTCCTCCGCCCAAAAGACGCTCTCCATCGTAAAGAGCAAGAAGTTGTCCGGGCACGGGTAAAACTTCCCGAGAAAATTCAACAACGCTCTCTTTGCCGTTTTCCAAAATCTTTACGTGACATGGGACTCTTTTCGCCGTACTACGCACTTTACATTCACAATCGAATTCATCTGGCATTTTTTTAAAAAAGTTCATTTGCATGACCATGGCTTCTTTTTTGTACAACTTTTCTTTTTCTCCTACAATTATGGCATTCTTTGAGGGTATTATATCCACCACGTAGACGCGCCTTCCCGTTGCGATTCCCAATCCTTTTCTTTGTCCAATGGTGTAAAGTTGGTATCCGTTGTGCCAACCGATGACTTCCCCGCTGGTATTTAAAACTGGTCCTTTCTTCACGGAAATTTTTCTACTTTCAAAAAATAATTTCATGTTGCCATCTGGTATAAAACACACATCTTGGCTGTCTGGTTTTGAAGAAACTATCAGATCGTTCTTTTCGGCTATTTTTCTCACATCGTCTTTGTTTGAACATTCTCCCATTGGTAAGAGCAGCCCCTTCAATAGTTTCTTTTGAACAAGAGCCAAAAAATACGATTGGTCTTTTTTTATATCTTTCGCGACCAAAATGCCATCTTTATCGATTCTGGCGTAATGTCCGGTTGCCCACAAGGAAGCGCCAATGATTCTTGCGTACTTTGCAAGATAAAAGAATTTTATTCTTTTGTTGCATTTAACACAGGGATTCGGGGTAAGTCCCAATTTGTATCCTTTGATAAAATCATCTATTATCTCTTTTTCGAATTCTTTATGAAGATCTACTATGTGCAATTCAATATTCAATTTTTTTGCTATCTTTTTCACATCTGATATATCATCTGAGCTACAGCGCACCTTCTCCATTTTGAAGTGTACTCCAACGACTTCGTAGCCTTTTTCCTTTAAGAGGAAGGCGGTTACTGCGCTGTCTACTCCACCACTCATCGCCACTAAAACCTTCATCGTTTCTCCTTTCCAGATCGCGATCTTTGATTTTAGATTCCCAAATGTTATAATTTTGAAAAGCAAAAGGTGATGATTTTGAAAAAATTCTCTTGGACGATATCTATAATACTAATTAATTTTGTCATTTTAGTGTCAATTGAAGCGTTAGGCGGCCCGACAATTTACAACCTCTTGAAATTTGGCGGGCAATGGGGACCTTTGGTGGCAAATGGAGAATGGTACAGGATAGTAACCGCCATGTTCGTGCACGCGGGATGGCTTCATCTGTTGTTTAACATGTACGCGCTTTACTATCTTGGCCTTCTCGTTGAAAATATATACGGATCGTCTAAATTCTTGGTTGTTTACTTTCTATCAGGAGTTGTTGGCAATCTTTTAAGTCAGCTTTTTTATTACTCTGTTCCATCGGTGGGAGCGAGCGGCGCAATATTCGGATTGGTAGGTTTATTGTTGGCGGCAACTTATTTCAGAAAAGATTTTCCTTCCACTTTAAAGAGAAGTTTATTGATTTCTTTGCTTCCTATGGTGATTTTTAACATAGCTTACGGCTTTATTCCTGGCACCGATATAAACAACGCAGCGCATTTGGGAGGTTTTGCAACTGGATTGGTGCTGGGTTACTTCATTCCGGCAAGAAGAAGTTGGACATGGAGAAAAAAAGCGTGGACAATTCTGGGTAGCATTGTGGTATTGGCCACGTTTGGGGCGTTTGTTGGTTTGGCAACGAACAATTCCATAATTACGTTACAGCCAACCGTGAACTTTGCAAATTCTTATTCCAAAATGCTTTACGAGCTAAATATGGGTTACACCCCATCGAAATCAGAGATAGAAATGCTGCGACCTTTTAACGATGAAACCTATACCATGAAAAGGGATCTTAATTCATATTTGAAAAATGGAGTCCCTTCTCTAAAAGTTTTAAATAACGAATATGAAGGGTGGATAGAAAAGGTGAAGACAAGGTACAAAGGACTCATTGTTACAAGGAAAACAAGATGAAAAATAAGATATCACAAAACGTTAAACTTTCTAATAAGCTGATTTTGACGAACAAGGTTTTGCTTTCTTTAAAGGTTCTTGAAGAAAATGTTATGGATTTAGAAGAAGAAATATCTGAAGTAGTTGAAGAAAATCCATTTTTAGAGGCTGAATTTCACCTTTCCCAAATAAGAAGTGGAAAGAAAAAACCTGGCGAAAATTCGGAAGACGTTATGGAAAATACCGCTTCACGGGCTAAAACATTGAGGGATCATCTCTTAGAACAGATATACGCTTTAGATGTTAAAGATGAAGAAGAGGAAATATTGTTAACTTTGGTAGACCTGCTTGACATTCATGGATTTCTTACAATGTCCGCGTCCGAGATAGCGAAAGAATTCAACTTCAAAGAAGAAAAAGTGGAAAGAATGATAGAAATTTTCAAAAATCTAACTCCGATCGGAGTTGGTTGCAAAAGCGTTAAAGAAGCGTTGAAAAGGCAAACCGATGATCCAAAAGTAAGGGCTTTAATTGAAAATATAGAAGAGTTACAAAACGACCCACGAAAGTTGATGAAGAAATTAAACCTTTCGAAGGAAGAATTCGATGAAAGTGTTCGAAAATTGAAACAGTTGAATCCTTATCCCGCGAACGGTTTTGCCGATTCAGAATACACAAACTATGTAGAGCCAGATATAATGGTTGTAGAATCGGATGGAAAATTTTCCGTTTTTGTGAATGAAATATTCGACGTTAAGATATCCGCTTCAAATGTGTACGAAAGGTTGATCGAATCTGAAGATGAAGAAAATAGGAAATTTGCGCAGGAACTGTTTGAGAAAGCGAAGAGTTTCGTTGATTCGCTGAACAGAAGAAAAGATACGTTGTTAAAGCTGGGAAAAGTGCTTGTTGAGAAAGAGGAAAGCTTTTTAAGGGGTTCCAAAGTTGTTCCCTTAAGGTTAACAGAAGTGGCAAATGAGATAGAACTGAGCCTTTCGACTGTAGCAAGAGCAGTTTCAACGAAGTACATAAAAACGCCGCGAGGGGTCTATCCTTTAAAATTTTTCTTTTCAAGGGCCGTTTATTCGTCAAATGAGGGAAAAGTTTCAAGAGATGAAGTGAAGGACAAAATAAAATATCTCATCGATCACGAAGATAAGAAGAAGCCTCTGACAGATGAGCAAATCGTGGAGAAATTGAAAGCGGAGGGCATCAATTTGAGCAGACGAGTTGTAGCAAAGTACCGAGAAGAGCTTATGATACCTTCTTCAAGTAAAAGGAGAATGAAATGAGAACAATTGTATTTGCAGGTGGAAAGTATTCCTATGAGGATTTTTATAAAGAAATATCTCAAAAGTGCGATTTTAAAATAGCCGCTGATTCTGGAGCGGAATTCATGAGGAAGATAAATGTTTTTCCAGATCTTATCATAGGAGATATGGATTCCATAACGAAAGAAACCTTATCTTTTTACGAAGAACAAGGTGTTAGGATAAAAAGATTTCCATCACATAAAGATGAGATAGACACCGAACTTGCTTTAAGCGAAGCCGAAAAATTATCCTCTAATTTGATATTGATAGCCGGAGCGTTTGGAAGCAGACTCGATCAGACAATAGCGGTTTTTAGACTTATGCAAAGAAACAAAAGAATTGTGCTTTTCAATGAAATTTTGTACGCAATCTGGACAGACAGAAAAATAACTCTCTCCAGCGCGAAAGGAGAGATCTGGTCTATCTTACCCTTAAAAAGGGATGTGAATGAAGTTAGCTTGGAAGGGTTTGAATATTCCATTTCGAAAAGAAAAATGGAATATCTTAAACCTTATGGCGTCAGCAATCAATCCATTTCTACAAGGGTGAGTATCGATCCGGGAGATGGAGAAGTTTTGATCTTCAGATATCATATGGGAAAAATGGAATGGGTTGAAGAACTTTTGAAAATTTTTGAAGTGAGGTGAGGGATATGGAAGGTGGGAAAACGATACGACAGTTGAAAAAAGAAGCAATGAACCTAAAAATAAAAGGTTATTACAACATGAGAAAGGCCGAATTGGTAGAAGCCATCTCAAAAAGAAAAATGGAGCTCGCCAAGACCGCGCAAGAGCTAAAGAGTATGAAAATTCATCAATTGCGTTCGTTTGCGAAAAGACTGGGATTGAAATTGTCACGCGGAAATACCAAGAATGACCTGATAAATATGATTTCAGAAGTCCTTTCAACGTGGAAAAACGGAAAAAAAGAAACTAAGAGAGTTGTGAATATATCCAGTGTGAACTCAACGCCTTCTCAAGTCATTCACAAAGAAGCTAAAGGCATATTTTCGCAGGCTGATCTGCCGAAATCTTACAACAAAGACAAACTCGTGGGTTTAGAAGTGAATCCCGCGTGGGTATATTTTTATTGGGATTTTTCAAAAAAAACAGAGGAACTCTTGAAAAAGCATGCTCCGTTGATTTTAAGGGTGTACGACGTTACTTATGTGAATTTCAACGGTGCGAATGCACACCGAACTTTTGAATTGGAATTGGATGTCAACGAAAGGAAGTACTATGTTAATGTTCCTTCGCCTGATGCGAATTACATAGCCGAACTTGGTTACAAAGAAGGAGAACGCTTTATCGCTTTGATTAGATCTAACTTAATTTCCACACCTCCAGCTTCTCCAAAAATTTCTCAGATGGAAGTGTGGATGAATTTGAAGACGCGACAGAAATTTTCGGAAATAAGCGTTTCTAAAGAAATGATTCACGTTGAAAAATTAATAGGTGCTTCGTCGTTTTCTCCTTCGAAAGTGGTATCTGGAGGAGGATCTTTTATATGGATGCGTGTAGGAGGACAAGAATGAAGGGAAAATTTTTGATAATGCTTCACGCTCATCTTCCTTACATTAACCATCCGGATTACCCATACTTCATGGAAGAAAACTGGCTTTTTGAAGCGATGACCGAAACTTACATTCCCATTCTTCAAATGTTCAAACGCCTTGCAAGAGATTCTGTTCCTTTCGGCGTTACCATGTCTCTAACCCCACCTTTGCTCGAAATGCTATCTAATAAAACCTTGCAGCAAAAGTACAGAAATCACCTTATTTCGTTGATTGAATTGGCAGAAAAAGAGGTAAATACAACCAAAAATGAAGAAACGTTAAAAAACGTATGCGCTAAAAAATATTTGAACGATTTCAAAGAAACTCTTGATTTTTTTGACTCTTGCAATGGTAACATTGTAAAAGAATTTCAAGAAGTAGAAAAAAGCGGAAATCTGGAATTGATAACGTGTAACGCCACGCACGGCTTCTTACCGTTGATGAGGGTCAATCCCAAGGCGGTTCATGCTCAAATTGCTTTGGGTGTGAAGGCTTTTAAGGAAAGAATAGGAAAAGATCCAAAAGGTATGTGGCTCGCCGAATGCGGATACTATCCTGGTTTGGATAAAGAATTAGCTGAGCAAGGGATAAATTTCTTCTTCGTTGACTCACACGCGCTGTGGTATGGAGATGTTCCACCTCGCTACGATGTTTACAGACCTGTTATAACTCCCAACAATGTTTTTGCATTTGCGAGGGATCCAGAATCAAGCGAACAGGTATGGTCAGCACAATTCGGATATCCTGGTGATTATAATTATCGTGAATTCTACAGAGATATAGGATTTGATAGAGACTTAGATTACATACGCCCTTACATTGATCCTGCTGGAAACAGAATTAACACGGGAATAAAATATCATAGGATCACCGGAGATGTTTCATTGAAAGACAAGGCGCTGTACGATCCTGAAAAAGCTGTAGAAACGGCAAAGAATCACGCAAAGGACTTTTTGTCAAAAAAAGAGGCTCAAATCCTCCGTTTGTCTCGTTCAATGAAAGTTGAACCGGTAATAGTCGCGCCATTTGATGCTGAGCTTTTTGGACACTGGTGGTATGAAGGCCCCATTTTTTTGGAATATTTGCTTAGAGAAATGGCCACTTCTTCCATCGTTGAGTCTTCTACCCCTTCAAAAGTGATAAGCAATTTAGAAAATGTGCAAATGCTAACTCCGGCGATGTCAACGTGGGGGGCAAATGGTTACAACGAAACATGGTTAAACGGATCAAACGATTGGATCTACCTTCATTTACACGAAGCGGAAGAGAGAATGACCGAATTGGCACAAGCTTACAAAGAGGCAACCGATCCGTTGTACATTCGCGCTTTAAACATGTGCGCAAGGGAACTCATGCTCGCAGAGTCAAGCGACTGGGCTTTTATAATGACAACAGGAACAACTGTTGAATATGCTGTTAACAGAACTAAAACACATTTATCACGTTTTCTTGAGTTATACGACGCAATAAAGGCGCATAATATAAACGAAAAATCATTGGAATATTACGAATGGGTAGATTCCATCTTTCCTTATATGGATTACAAACTTTATGCGTGAGGCGGAATGCTGAGACGGTAAGAGACACAGAGCTTTAAAAAAGAGTAGGAGGTAAGTAAGAGATGGCAAAAGAAATGAAAACGATGGATGGAAACACGGCTGCGGCTCATGTGGCGTACGCTTTTACAGAAGTCGCCGCTATATTTCCGATCACGCCTTCTTCACCAATGGCCGAATTGGTTGACTATTGGTCGGCAAAAGGCAGAAAGAACATTTTTGGCCAACGGGTAAAAGTCGTGGAAATGCAGTCTGAAGGTGGAGCTTCAGGAGCGGTTCATGGTTCTTTGGCTGCGGGTGCTTTGACGACAACCTTTACGGCTTCTCAAGGATTGCTTTTGATGATACCGAACATGTACAAAATAGCCGGTGAACTTTTACCGGGAGTCTTTCATGTTGCCGCTCGTTCAGTAGCATCTCACGCCTTGTCCATTTTTGGAGATCATTCAGATGTTATGGCGACACGTCAAACAGGTTTCGCACTTTTGGCTTCTGGAAGTGTTCAAGAAGTCATGGATTTGGGAAGCATAGCACATCTTTCCGCCATCAAATCAAGGGTTCCATTTTTGCATTTCTTTGACGGATTTAGAACATCACACGAAATTCAAAAGATAGAAGTGCTCGATTACGATGATCTGGCAAAGCTTGTAGATTACGATGCTGTAAAGGCTTTCAAGGATAACGCTTTAAACCCAGAACACCCAAAAACCATGGGAACTGCCCAAAATCCAGATATTTTCTTCCAGGCTAGAGAATCCTCAAACAAATTCTATGAAGCCACGCCTGACATAGTTGCGGAATATATGAAAGAAATATCTAAATTGACAGGAAGGGAATACAAGCCGTTTAATTATTACGGTGATCCAGAAGCTGAAAGGGTAATCGTTGCCATGGGTTCGGTAACGGAAACGGCGGAAGAAACCGTTGATTATCTCATGAAAAAGGGAGAAAAGGTTGGGCTTATAAAGGTTCACCTTTACAGACCTTTCTCTGAAAAGTACTTCTTCGATGTTTTGCCAAAAACTGTCAAAGTTATAGGTGTACTTGACAGGACAAAGGAACCGGGTTCTCTTGGCGAACCTCTGTATGAAGATGTGCGCACGATGTTCTATGGTAAGGAAAACGCACCTGTTATCGTTGGAGGGCGTTACGGATTGAGTTCAAAAGATACGACGCCGTCTCAGATAAACGCCGTATTTGAGAATTTGAAGAATTCCACTCCAAAAGATCATTTCACGATAGGCATAGTTGACGATGTAACGCATACTTCTTTGGAAATTAAAGAGGAGATTTCAACTGAGGATCCAGAAACCATAAGATGTAAATTCTGGGGATTTGGTTCTGATGGAACGGTTGGTGCCAATAAACAGGCAATAAAGATCATAGGTGATAACACCGATTTCTACGCTCAGGGATATTTCTCCTACGATTCTAAGAAATCCGGAGGCGTTACCGTTTCTCATCTTAGATTTGGTAAGAATCCCATTAGATCTACCTATCTTATCAACACCGCCGATTACATAGCTTGCCATAAGCAGTCTTACGTTTACAGGTACGATGTGCTTAGCGGTTTGAAAAAGGGTGGCACATTCGTTTTGAACACGAATTGGTCAGAAAAGGATCTGGACACTTATTTGCCAGGAAGTATGAAAAAGTACATAGCAGAAAACGACATAAACTTCTACATAATAGACGCCACTAAGATAGCTATGGAAATAGGACTCGGCACAAGAATTAACATGGTAATGCAAGCTGCTTTCTTCAAACTTGCCAACGTTATACCAATAGAAGATGCCGTTAAATACCTTAAAGACGCCATTAAAAAGACGTATGGAAGAAAAGGTGAAGACGTTGTCAAAATGAATTACGAGGCTGTGGATAGAGGAATAAACGCTTTGGTCAAAGTGAACGTTCCACCTTCATGGAAAAATGCACAAGAAGAGAAGAGTCCTTTGAATTTGAACGATGAAAACAGACCCGAATTCGTGAAAAACGTTGCGGATGTCATAAACAGGCTTGAAGGAGACAAATTACCGGTTTCCACCTTTGTTGGAAGGGAAAACGGTGAATTTCCAAACGGTTTGGCCGCGTATGAAAAACGTGGCGTAGCAGTTATGGTCCCTGAATGGGACGTGAGCAAATGTATTCAATGTAATATGTGCGCCTTTGCCTGTCCTCATGCCGTTATAAGACCGTTCCTTTTGAATGAGGAAGAAATGAAAAAGGCTCCAGAAGGATTCGAAACAAAGAAAGCCATTGGAAAAGGCATGGAAGGATTGAATTTCAGAATTCAAATTTCTCCGCTCGATTGTACGGGTTGCGGTGTCTGTGTCGATGTGTGTCCGGCACCCGGAAAAGCGCTTACTTTGAAACCTTTGGAAACACAGGAAAAAGAAGTAAAGAACTGGGAATTTGCCATAAATGAGGTTTCGGAAAAAACCCCACTTCCGGTTGAAACTGTCAAGGGAAGTCAGTTTGTCAAGCCACTTATGGAATTCTCCGGAGCTTGCGCGGGGTGTGGAGAAACTCCTTACGTGAAATTGGCAACGCAACTCTTTGGCGATAGAATGATAATAGCCAACGCGACTGGTTGTTCGTCTATTTGGGGAGCGTCAGCTCCATCTACGCCTTACACGACGAACTCCAAAGGTTACGGCCCAGCGTGGGCAAACTCTCTGTTTGAAGATAACGCTGAATACGGTCTTGGAATGGCGGTAGCGGTAAGACAAATAAGAGATAGGCTTGAAGATCTCATGAAAGAATTACTCACGTTAGACATTCCACAAGATATGAAAGCGCCTTTTGAAGCGTGGATAAATGGTAGAGAAGACGCAAACGCTTCCAAAGCGGCAACTCTCGAGATTTTGAAAGTACTTGACAGAGATGTTCAAAATCCAAGAGCGAAAGAAATACTTCAAATGATCAAAGAAAGAAAAGACATGCTTGTGAAGAAGTCAATCTGGGCCATAGGTGGAGACGGATGGGCTTACGATATAGGTTACGGTGGGTTAGACCATGTTTTAGCCTCTGGTGAAGACATAAACATCCTTGTTTTGGATACTGAAGTGTACTCTAACACCGGCGGACAATCATCAAAGGCAACTCCAGAAGCTGCCATAGCAAAGTTTGCGGCATCTGGCAAAAAGACGAAGAAAAAAGATTTAGGTCTTATGGCAATGGCGTACGGATACGTTTACGTTGCGCAAGTTGCAATGGGAGCCGATAACAATCAACTCGTAAAGGCCATGACCGAAGCTGAAAAGTATCACGGTCCATCCCTCATAATAGCTTACGCTCCATGTATAAACCACGGTATAAAAGCGGGGATGAACAAAACTCAAGATCAGGAAAAGAGAGCCGTTAAAGCTGGTTATTGGCATCTCTACAGGTACAATCCTCTCTTGAAAGAGGAAGGGAAGAATCCGTTCATTCTTGATTCTAAAGAACCAACGGAATCTTTCAGAGATTTCCTCATGAGCGAAGTAAGGTTTGCATCGTTAAAGATAGAATTCCCAGACGAAGCAGAAGAGCTTTACAAAAAAGCGGAAAAAGACGCACGCGAGCGTTACGAAACTTACAAGCGTCTTGCTTCAATGCAATAAAAATTGTAAAATTCACACAAAAATGTTAAGATCTTAGGGTGCGCAGCCCTAAGATCTTTTTTTTTTCGCAACTTTAGTTTGAGAAGTGGAGAATTCAATGGGAGAAAAATCAAGAGAGTACTTTGCCGTGTGGCTTACAAATCACAGGCCCACCTTTGTGGTGGTTCATACCGAAAACTCGACTAATTTCTTTCAGCAGCCAATGTCTTTGACTTTAAAGCGCCAAGGAAAAGGTTATGCTTTCTCCGTCCGAACAGATAAAGAGCTTTGTGAGTTGGAATTGGATATCGAATTCAACGCCTTTTGTTCCGATAAGTACACCGAGAATTCCATCACGATAATGGATATGAAAAGTTCAGTGGAAGTGATAGAAAAGTATCAAAGGAACGGATTTTAAAAAAACTGAAATTCAGTTTAATATGTTTTGGTGGCATTGATCCTAAGGATCAATGCTTTTTTGTGGTAAAATCATATAAATGTGGTAAAATGTTATTCTTTGGAGGAAAGCAAATGAAGATAAAGATTCTTGTTGACAGCACTGCCGATATAAAGAAAGAATGGTTAGAGGCATTTGATGCAGAGCTAGTTCCTCTTAAAGTTATCTGGTCTGATGGAAGTTCGGAAGACGATGAAAGAGATCCAGAAGCGCTAAAAGATTTTTACAACCGACTTAGAAATTCGAATGAAATACCGAAAACGTCCCAGCCGACTGTCTTTGAATTTCTCCAAAGGTATAGAAATGCCGAACAGGAAGGTTATGAAGGTGTAGTTGTAATAACACTGTCTTCAAGAATGTCCGGCACGACGAATTCCGCGGCAACCGCAGCGAAAGAAGCCAGTATACCGGTAGAGGTTTTTGACACGAAACTCGCTTCAAGCGTTAACGCCCTTGTTGTAAGAAGAGCGCGTGAATTGGCAGAAGAAGGAAGAAGTCCAAAAGAAATCGTCGAAATTCTTCAAAAAGAAAGAAATGAAAAGAGATTTCAAGCTCTATTCTACGTTTCCGATTTCAACTATTTGGTACGCGGAGGGCGAGTTTCAAGATTTCAGGGATTTCTGGGTACCATGTTTAAAATAAAAGTTGGCATATGGATAGATTACAATGGCGATATGATTCCTTTCGATAAAGTAAGGGGAAGGTCAAAAGCTTACGATCTGTTGCTTGAAAAAGTGAAAAATGAGATTCCGTTCGACAGCAAGGTTAGACTCGCGATGATCCATGCGGACGCGGAAGAAGAGGCAAGGGAACTTTTGGAAAGAATAAAAATGCGGTATAACGTTGTGGACGAATCCTTTCACAGAACAGGCAAAGTCATAACCACTCATGTAGGACCCGGAATGTGTGGATTTGGCATAGAACGGATAGACTAAGTAATTAAGAAGGTAAGGTGATATGGTGGAAAAACTGTCTATAAAAAAGCGGGTAACAGCGCAAGATTGCGCAACACACCTTAAAAGTGGGGAGGTAGAAGTACTTTCCACACCAACAGTTTTAGCTTGGATGGAAGAAGCGTGCGCAGAGCTTTCAAAAAAATTCCTAAATGATGGTGAAACGACCGTTGGAGCTCACGTTGAGCTTGATCATTTGGCACCTGCTTTTATTGGAGATAGAGTTGTTGTTGAAGCTTCACTTGTAGAAAAAGGAAAGAGAAAGTTATCTTTCAACGTTACAGCCAAAAAAGATGAAACCCTCCTGGCAAAGGCGTTTCATGTGAGAGTTATAGTAAATAAAAGGAAGTTTTCAAAATGAAAATAGAAAACATAATCCCAGTCGCGCTGGGTAAAGCCCCGGCGGATGTGCTTTTAAAGAATTGTAAGATAGTTAACGTTTTCAGTGGAGAAGTAGAAGAAGGAAACATCGCCCTTTACAGAAAGAGAATCGCAGGAATAGGCGACTATACCGAAGCAAAAGAAGTCATAGATGTGAAAGGTGCTTACGTTGTACCCGGGTTGATAGACGCCCATCTTCATATAGAAAGTTCCATGGTGGAACCCGTAGAATTCGCGCGTGCCGTGCTTTCTAGAGGGACAACAACGGTTATAGCTGATCCACATGAGATCGCGAACGTCATGGGAGTGTCTGGCATAGAATACATGCTTCAGTATACGGAGGGCGTTCCGTTGAATATATACATGATGATCCCATCATGTGTTCCGGCAACGGATATGGAAATTAGTGGAGCTAACATTTCATCTGTTGATACGATAACGCTTGTTACCAAGTATCCAAGGGTTCTTGGTTTGGGTGAAGTCATGAACTATCCCGGAATTCTGAACGTCGATCATGATCTGATGACGAGAATAGAGATAATGCGCCATCTCTATAAAAAAGTCGATGGCCATGCACCAGGTTTGTCGAAGAAAGAGTTAAACGCTTACATTTCGGCTTTTATAAGATCCGATCACGAATGTACAACGGAAGAAGAAGCTCTGGAGAAAATCTCGCGTGGCATGCAAGTTTTCATTCGTGAAGGTAGCGTGGCTCGTAACCTCGATGCCCTAATAGGGGCGGTGAATGAGAGAAATGAAAGATTTTTCTCTTTTTGCACCGATGATCGCCACCCGGATGATATAATCAAAGATGGTCACATAGACAACATGGTACGCCGAGCAATTTCAAAAGGTGTTAATCCGATCACAGCGATAAGGATGGCAAGCATAAACACCGCACTTCACTACGGGTTGCGGAGCATGGGTGCCATAGCACCTTCGTACAAAGCGGACATGATAGTAACTGATTCTTTGGAGAATTTCTATCCTCGTATTGTTATAAAAGATTCTCAAATAATAGCGAAAGACGGAAAAATAGTGTCCGAATTTAAGGGAAATGAAGGTCATAAATTCATAGCGAAGATGGATGGAAACTTCAAAACGCCACATATCTCCGTGGACGATTTGAAAGTAGAATCAAATGCCAAGAAGACTCGAGCCATTAAAATCTTCAACAACAGTTTGGTGACAGAAGAAGAGATCTTCGATTTTCCTCCAAACGAAATACCAAACACAAAAATGGATGTGTTGAAGATAGCCGTCGTAAGCAGATATACTCCTCAAAAGTCTGTATCTGTTGGGGCAATTCACGGATTGGGTTTAAAAAGTGGGGCAATTGCCACGTCCGTGGGACATGATTCTCACAATATGTCAGTGGTTGGGACAAACGATGTTGATATGATGATAGCGATAAACAAGATAATAGACATGCACGGTGGAATAGTCGTGGTGGAAAACGGTAAGATTTTGGCTGAGCTTCCACTTCCAATAGCTGGGTTGATGTCAGATCTTACAATGGAAGAAGTTGCTGATAGAATAGAAAAATTGAAAAAAGCTGCACATTCGCTTGGTACACAAATTTCAGATCCTTTTATGGTCTTATCTTTTATTCAACTCGCCGTTATTCCAAAGTTAAGAATAACGAATCTTGGTTTGGTTGACGCTGAAAAACATGAATTCGTAAGTTTAGGATACGAGGGGGAATGATGTATGTCTAAAACGACAACGAAAAGAGATGTTTTTTCCGTAATAGGAAAGAAAATACCGAGAGTGGACGCCATTCAGAAGGTAAAGGGTGAAGCAAAATTCGTTGCTGATTTTGACGTTAAAGACATGCTGTACGGTGTGCTGGTGCTTTCAAAACACGCGCGTGCACTCGTTAAAAAGATAGACACTTCTAAAGCTAAGAGTTTAAAAGGTGTAAAAGCGGTCTTAACCTACAAAGATGTGCCAGGCGAAAACCAGCTGGGAGAAGTCGTAAACGATATGCCATGTTTGGTACCAGAAGGTGAAGAAGTCAGATATCATGGGGATGTTGTGGCTTTGGTAGCCGCTGAAACGCTCCAAATAGCAAAGAAAGCCGCGGAGCTTGTTGAAGTGGAATACGAGGAATTGCAGCCCGTTTTAACTATAGAAGAAAGCCTTAAAAATGAAATAAAGGTTCATCCTGATGGGAATATTCTTACTTCGAAGAAAATACGAAAGGGAAACGTTGAAAACGGATTCTTCGAATCAGATCTTGTGATAGAAGATGATTTCTACGCACACTATCAAGAACAGGCTTATCTGGAACCTCAAGGGATTCTCACACTTTACGATAACAATTATGGTTTAACAGTCTACGGTTCGATGCAATGTCCTTATTACGTTCAGGAAATGGTGCCAAGAGTTTTAGGTATGCCTATGAACGAGGTAAGGGTAATTCAAGCCGAAACCGGAGGAGCTTTTGGGGGAAAAGAGGATGTTCCCTCTTACGTTGCCGCTCAATGCGCGTTGCTAACTTATCATACGAAAAGGCCTGTTCTGCTTACCTATTCAAGAGAAGTGGATATACAGACGACTAGCAAACGTCATCCTATAAAATCTCATTACAAGATAGGTGTTACCAAAGATGGGAAGATAAAAGCTGTTGAAGTAACCGCTCATATGGATATGGGGGCTTACGCGACCCTTTCACCAATAGTCATGTACAGAAGCCTTGTCCATGCCGCTGGGGCGTACGAGATTCCAAATGTCAAAGTGGATATTGACGGTGTTTACACGAATAAAGTTCCGTGTGGGGCATTCCGAGGTTTTGGAAGCCCACAGGTACTTTTCGCAATAGAATCCATCGTTGACGAGGCTGCAAAAAAGTTGAATATGGATCCAATTGAATTTCGTTTGAAAAACGCTTTACGTGTTGGTAGCCGAACCGCAACAGATCAACTTTTAGAAGAATCAGTGGGAGCAGTTGAAACCATTGAACACGCTGCGAAAATTTCGAATTATCCAGAATTGAAGAAAAGTGTGAAGGAATTCAATTCTCATAACATGTTTAAGAAAAGAGGAATTGGTGTTTCTCACATAATTTACGGCATGTCACTTGGGGCCGCCGGTCAGCATTTGGACGCTGCAGGATCGTTGATACAAGTTCATAAAGATGGAAGTGTTAACGTCCACATAGGCAATACAGAAATGGGTCAAGGGGCAAAAACGGTTATAGCCATGATCGCTGCAGAGGCTTTGGGACAAAAAGTAGACAAGATCCGCGTAGACAATCCAGACACTTCTTACGTTCAAGACAGTGGACCAACGGTTGCATCTCGTGCAACTGTTTTCAGCGGCAACGCTGTGAAAGAGGCCGCCGAGAAGATCAAATCAAGAATGTTAGCGCATTTTGCCAAAACGCGTGGAATTTCTATAGAAGATATCGCAATGGAAAAAGGAGTTGTTAAAAGCGCATTTGACCCCGAAATAGAAGAAATCACATTCGATAAGCTGGCAGAAGAATGCTACAATTCCAACGTGAAAATGGTGGAAAGAGGATGGTTTATTTCGCCAAAGTTAAAATGGGATGCAGAGACTGGTATAGGAGAAGCCTATATAACATACGCTTATGCAACTCAAATAGTGGTGGTAGAAGTAGATTTGTTAACCGGAAAAAGCCACGTTGTGGAAGCGTACACTTCGCACGATGTTGGTAAGAAGCTCAATCCCAACGGTCTCGTTGGTCAGGTACAAGGTGGATTCGTACAAGGCATGGGATATGGACTTTTTGAGAACATAAAGACGGTTGATGGGAAAATAATAACTGATAATTTCAACACCTACATAATACCTACCGTTATGGATATTCCAAAAAAACTTGAAATAGACTTCGTGGAAGATGAGTATTCGAAGGGACCATTTGGAGCAAAGGGAATAGGTGAACCATCGTTGATGCCAACTCCAGCGGCCATAGCCAACGCGATATCCGATGCGATTGGAAAAAGAGTCAAAAGAATTCCGGCAACGGCCGAATATGTTTTGAATCTTATGGATAATGAACAATAATTACATTTACGCGCTTACGCGAGCATACATTTTACATGGGAGGTAATAAAATGAGCAACAAAAAAGTAATAGGGCCAACATTTGAAGAGATGTTGCATCCCGAAAAAATCGATCCGAAAGTGAGAAAACTCGCACTGCAGAAATTCAAGGAAGATCCACTTGATCCGATCAACTTCTTTAACATCACATGGAAAGGACCTGATAACAAGATAAAGTACGTCGTTTTACCAAAAGAATTGACTGGCGTGGACGCCAATATAATAGTGATGTACGGTAGGGATTTTCCGACGGGAAGCCATAAAGTTGGAGCAACTTATTCCATAATGGCGGAAAAAGTTATAAGGGATGAAGTTGATCCTTCTTACCACACACTCGTGTGGCCGTCCACAGGAAATTACGGTATAGGTGGAGCCTGGGTTGGATGCAGAATGAAGTTCGATTCTGTTGTTATCCTTCCCGAAGAAATGAGTAAGGAAAGATTTGACATCATCAAATCGTACGGTGCGAGAGTCATCGCGACACCGGGATGCGAATCCAACGTTAAAGAAATATACGACAAGGCAAAAGAATTAAAAGCCGAAAATCCAGACAAAGTCAGAATACTCAACCAATTCGAGGAGTTTGGAAATTACAGATTTCATTACTATGTAACGGGAAATACCATGCTTGAACTTGTTAAGAATGAAGGCATAGGAAACGGAAGAATCGCCGCCATTGTTTCTGGAGTTGGTTCTGCCGGAACGATCGCGTGTGGAGACAGGGTAAAGCAGGAATTCCCTGAAACAAAGGTTGTTACCCTTGAACCTATTCAATGTCCCACCATTTCAATGAATGGGTATGGTGGTCATGACATACAAGGTATTGGCGACAAACACGTTACCTGGATTCATCATGTTACGAACAGCGATGCGGTTGTTGCGGTGGATGATATGGAATCCAAGAAAGGTCTTCAGCTTCTAACCGATGAAGTGGGAAAGTCATTCCTTAAAGAGTTCATTTCAGCGGATCAAGTTGAAGAAATGTCAACCATCTTCGGAATTTCTGGAGTGGCAAACGTTTTGGGTGCAATAAAAGTTGCGAAAAAGTACGGCTTAGGACCTAATGACAACATTGTAACCATTGCAACCGATACAATAGAAAGATATAGAAGTGTTATGGCAGATCTTGACAAGAGATTTGGGAAGATGGATAGAGCGGAGGCAAAGGCTCGCTTTGAATCCATATTCATGGGAGTAAAAACGGATTGGTTCTTTGAAGGCACTCTTGAAAACAGAAGAAGATGGCACAACCTGAAATACTATACATGGGTTGAGCAGCAAGGAAAGACTGTTGAAGAGCTTAATGAACAATTGAAAGAGGAATATTGGTTGAAACAGCAGGAAATGGTAAAAGAAACTGATAAACTCATCATGGAGTACAGGGAAAGAGAAGGAATATACGGCGTTGATTGAAAACTTTGAAATATTTGACGCATAACCACCACGTGGCTGCGCGTTATAAGTAAAGTTTATTTGGAAAGGGGAGAAAAGGGTTTTGGAAAAAAACGAAAGAATTTACAAAGTAGGTGATGAACTCCTCTTTCCGGCTGTTACCAATTTTTTGGAAATTTTAGATGAAGAACAACGTGCCGCTGTCTTAGATGAAGGCGGCACTTCTTTGGTTGTTGCCGGTCCTGGTTCCGGAAAAACCAGAACTATAACTCATAAGATAGCTTTTCTCGTTTCCAAAGGTGTAAAACCAAATGAAATACTGCTTGTAACTTTCACACGGGCAGCTGCAAAAGAGATGATTTTAAGAGCACAAAAAGTATCTAATAATAATTTAAGCGGAATGCTCGCTGGAACCTTTCATCACGTTTGCAATTACCTTCTCAGAAAATACGCAAATTTTTTGAAGATAAATCCAAATTTTTCCATCCTCGATGAAGAAGATGCCAAAGTTCTTGTGAAACAGGCGAGGAATTCCGTCGTGAATAAAAACGAAAAATTTCCATCTCCAAACGTTTTGAGAAAGATTTTTTCTTTGAAGGTAAACCTTCAAAGCGATATTGAGAGCGTTGTTTTAGAAAGATTTCCTTATCTTTATTCTATCGTAGACAGGATAAAGGAAGTTGGAAAACGTTACGAGGATCTGAAAATAAAATTGGAAGCTTTGGATTATGATGATCTGTTGGAATACACGAACCAATTGCTAAGCGTAAAAAGTGTAAGGGAAAAAGAGGCTTCAAGGTTTAAATGGGTTTTGGTAGACGAATTTCAGGACACAAATAAGATACAGTACGAAATAGTTCAAAAACTTTCGTCGGTTCATGGTAATTTAATGGTTGTCGGGGATGATGCGCAAAGTATTTACTCTTTTAGGGGCGCTCGATACGAAAACATATTTGATCTTTCTCACAAGGAAAGAATAAAGATTTACAAGATACAGACCAATTATAGAAGTTCTCCAGAGATAGTGAATCTTGTAAATGCCCTTATTCCAAATAACGTCTTTCAAAAAAAACTTAAAGCTGTGAAACCACATTCATTGCGTCCAATTGTGGTAAGCACATGGACTTCGTACGAAGAAGCCGAATTCATTGCAAACGAAATTTCAAAGTTAATGAAGAGTGGAATAAAAGCAGAAGAAATAGCGGTGCTTTACAGGGCGCATTCGCACTCATTGGAAGTTCAGATGGAACTCTCGAAATTGGACATACCATTTAAAATAAAATCGGGGATAAAATTCACCGAATCGGCGCACGTAAAAGATATTTTGGCATTTTTGAGAGCCTTTAACAATCCGAAAGACGAGCTCTCGTGGAGAAGAGTCTTTTTGCTTTTCACGGGCATTGGAAAGAAAGGCGCCGAGAAGGTTGTATCTTTTGTGATGAGTCAAAAAGATCCTTTGGGTGCCGTTAAGGAAATCGGAAGATTCGGTAAAAAATACGAAGCCATAGAAGAACTGTTTAAGGGTTTATTTGATCGCTCAGCAGTGCACGAATTTATAGAATATATTTACGATACATTTTATTCCGATTATCTTGCCATGACATTTGCTGATTTCAAAGACAGACAATCCGATGTAAAAAAACTAATAGAAATATCTAAAAGATACGCCAATATTACCGATTTTCTTTCTGATTTGGCCATAACTGAAGATTCAACGCTTACAAGCAACGGCAAAGATCTGGAGCAAGTAACTTTAACAACGGTTCACCAGGCAAAGGGATTAGAGTGGAGAGTTGTCTTTATTCTCGCGGTGAATCCGGGAGATTTTCCTTCTTTTATGGGAATTAAAAGCGGAAATTTGGATGAGGAATGGAGAATATTTTACGTTGCCATCACGCGCGCGAAAGAGTATCTCTACATCTGCCATCAGGCTGGAAGTTCAAGATCTAATTACTCTAATTACAAATTCGATGTATCTCAAGAATACGATTTCGTTGAAAGCATTCCTCCATCCCTGTACGAAAGGTGGGTAGCAAAATAAGGGGGGCAAAAAATTGTTAACGCTGGTAATGAAAAATACGAACAACGCTAGAAGTTTTTTGAGAGCACTGCCAAAGTGTGGATGCTTTCCGAGCATAAACGGATTTGAAGTAAAAGAAAAAGAAGTACACTTCGTCATTGGAGAGCTTGAACCTCATTCTGATAGAATAAGTGATGAGGAATTTATAAAATTGTTCAAGTCTCTCTACGAATGTGCAAGACATGGTATTTACTTTGGACGTGTCACAAAAGACAGGATTAAGGTTCAAAAGGGAAAGACCGTAATAATACCAAATTTTGATACGCTTCCAAGGGTAATAAGTGGACAAATAGAAAACCCATTTTCTTTCTTTACAACTGTGAAAACCCTGGCTACTATTTTTAGAAATTCTGGAGGGTGGCCTTCAAAAATATACAGAGAAAAGATGGATGCCATCTTTCATCTCATGAAAGAATTATCATTAGAAGTTCAAAATTCACAATTATTTTTACCTTCTTTAGGCGTGTGGAGACACGAAAAATTCATTGAGGCTTTGAAAAATGCCCAAGGACACATCTACGTTCCAATGATTGGTGCTGAAAGATTTCTTCCATTTCTTTCAAAAATTGGAAGAATATTCTCTTCGATTGAAGAAATAAAAGAAGAGGTTTATCGACAAAAAGAGTGGCGTAACATATTTTCAAACGAAAAAGAATTGTCTAAATCCGATCTAATGGCTCTGGCCTTTTTCTTTCCAATGGAAGAAAAAATCCCATACTTTTTTAACACTGCCGACTCTGTAGAAATGCATGTTTTTTGCAATCAGCTACGTCAACTGTATCCCAGCGTAAAGATTGTGGAATTTTTGCATCCTTTTTTTGAATTTCCTGCTGAAAGGACTTTGTTTGCTCCAAAGATCTCAAAAGAAGAGATTCCGTGGTTTTTAAGAACTTTTTTTGGAAGAGATACCATCTTAATGACTGATGTAAAGACACTTTTTGCAAGCACGAAAGGGGAACTCTTCGCACTTTCATCATCCATTTTAAATGGACGTTACGAATTTGTGGAAAATACGTGGAAAGTGTATCCTTTACCCTATGAAGCTCCGAAACCTTATTTTCTTATCAAAAGTGCGAGGCATTTGGCTAGAATAGGAGAAAAACCAAGTTTGGGGCTTGAATATGTGAAAACAGCTGAAAACATTTCCGGGAGAAAACTGGAGTTATTCGAATCTCTAAAGGCCTTCTTTTACAAGGTACTTGGAAAGTATGAAAAAATGAATTTCCATTTTGAAAAAGCCGAAGAGTTCGGTAAAAGAACGTTTAGAAACGCTTACTATGCAGTGGTCTTATCTATGAATGGAAAAAACTTTTCACTGATGAAAAACAACACTTCTCCTCTTATTGAGATAATGAGAAAGTACGCTGTTCTCGTTTCGAAATTCAAAAACGTTGTTGATTTTTACGATGAGATAATCTTTCCTCTTGAAAAAATACGTTCCCTTCAGGCAAGAAGAGTGGAATGTATGGCAAGAAATTATGCTGGATTGATGCTAGAACTCGAAGGCAAGATAGAAGAAGCGATAGATGAGTTCGAAACGGCCCTTTCCATAGCCCAGGAGTACAAATTCAACGATTTAAAACCTCTTATAGAGATGAATATTTCAATCATTTTAAGTGAGAAGATGATTTCAAAATCCAACGAGGAAGCGCTTCGATCTTTGAAAGATTCCATGAATGAGGGATTGAAAAACATATTGTCTTTTTCCTATTTAATGCTTGCCTTAAACGCGATTGAGACTGGAGAAATAGAAAAAGGAGAAATATTTTTGAAAAATGCGTTAAAGGCTGATCCGGCTGTATCATCTTACGCCAATGAGTTTAAAGTGAGAATAAACGTTGAAAATCTTGAAGATAAAGGAATAGAAAATGTGGAAGATGTCGAAGAAAGGGAAAATTTGAAATTCATGTACGCTCTTTATACGGACAACGAAAAAATGGTAAGAGAAATGATGAAAAACACTGAAAGTACCAGAATAGAGAAACTATCCTCGTTTTTGAAGAATACAGACCAGATAAAAAAATCTGAAAGTGAGAATTACGATTACCTGATGGCTTACTTTCTGGCAAAACAATTGGATAAAGGCAGCGTGTTCGCGTTAAAGAAATTGGGAAAGAATATCTACATGAACAACTTGAATTTGCAAAAAATCTTTTACGAGGAACAACTTTCAAAGGTCTATAGAAGCAACGGATTAGAAAAATCAGCAGATTATCACATGAATTTGGCCGCGTTAATCGCCAAAAAAGTAGGACTGAAAAGAAGGTATCTTTACCTTTCTCACAAAGTAGAAAGCCGCTCATTTGTAAGAGAATCGTATGAATTTTTCTCATCTTACACCATTTTTAGGAACTTTGGTAATGCTTACGAAACTTTAAAATCGCTTGCGACATTCGTAGCGAAGATTTTAGAAACCGAAATTTTGTGTCAAAATATAGGTGTGGAAAATTACACCTTGCATACAACGCCAGAAGGAAATGTATGGAATACGAGTGAAAAACCGGATATGGACTTTGCGTGGATATTTGGAATGGAGTATTTCGTTTACCTTTACTGGATGCAAAATAACACCCTTTCGATAAGTTTTAAAACTAAGAACATTGATATGGACAAAGCTATTTTGGCTTTAGATCATGTAGTCCCATTTTACGCAACACACGTAGAAAAGAGCCTAACTGATAAGGTTTCGAATATAGATTCGCTTACAAATCTGTATTCCAGAAGGTATATCATGAATAAATTGGCCGAAGAGGTGGAAAGATCAAGGCGCTACAACGAATTTTTGAGTGTCGCCATGCTGGATATAGACAATTTTAAAAGAATAAATGACAGAAATGGACACGATGTGGGTGATGAAGTGTTAAGAAGAGTTGCGCAAATAATCATGGACAACGTAAGGAGCATAGACACAGTAGGAAGATATGGAGGAGAAGAATTTTTAATCGTTTTTCCGCATACTCCGTTGGAGCACGCCGTTAAGAGCTGTGAAAGAATTAGAAGAAGAGTTGAAAGCGCCAAAATAATACCGTCAAATCTTACCGTTTCGCTGGGAGTGGCCCAACTTAACGTAGAAAAAAACGATAGTGTGGACGAAGTGGTTAAAAATGCCGATATAGCTTTGTATTGGGCAAAGTCTTACGGAAAAAATAAGGTGATTCCGTACATCGAAAAAAAGGTGGGTGAAGTATGAACAATCATTTTGTTATCGATCATCCCTTAATTTTACACAAACTTACTATATTAAGGGATAAATCTACCGGTCCAAAGGAATTTCGTGAGCTCGTGAAAGAGATAACCATGTTGATGACGTACGAAGCAACTCGGCACATTGCTTTAAGGGAAAAGATGATAGAAACTCCCTTGGAAAAATGCAAAGGCTACGAAATAAACGATAAAAACATTGTCGTAGTTCCAATTTTAAGAGCCGGTTTAGGTATGATGGATGGATTTTTGCAACTTCTTCCAAATGCTTCTGTGGGTTACGTTGGTCTGTACAGAGACGAAAGAACGAAAAAGCCCGTAGAGTATTACATGAAATTTCCAAAGATGTTTGAAGATACAGAAATTTTCATATTGGACCCAATGCTTGCGACTGGAAAATCCGCTGCAAAAGCCGTGGAATTGGTAAAGAAAAATGGTGGCAAGCACATAACGATGCTTTCTATTCTTGCCGCTCCGCAGGGAATAGAAATTTTAGAGAATTCTCATCCAGATTTGAAAATATACACCTCATCTGTAGACAGGATGCTGAATGAAGAAGCTTACATACTTCCTGGACTTGGAGATGCGGGAGATAGACTTTACAGGACAAAATAATGGTATAATCACCTACTTATGGAGGTGATATCATTTGAAACACAGCAAGAGGGAATTACGAGAAGCCGTGTCGGGATATCTCTTCGTTTTGCCGGCATTGGCGGTAATGTCTGTTTTTGTTTTTTGGCCAGTTGGCTATTCTTTTTATCTTTCTTTTTTCAATTGGAATTACGCACATCTTAAGAGCCCGCAATTCATTGGTTTTGGGAATTACATTCAGCTCTTTCAATTGGATTCGCCTCCGCCGTATTCATTTGTAAAAGCTTTAGCTTACAGCACGGTCTATGTAAGCACGGCAATCGTGCTTATGTACGCGTTTTTCCTTTTTTTACAGCTTTTCAACAAAACAGAAAAGCCACGGCTTTTTGAAACCATATATGTGTTTGGGGTAACCGCTTTGAGTCTTGCTTTTATGAACATTGTCATTCAAAATTTAGACAAAGCCATGTACGTTTCTATCTTTTTCTTAGTTGCGGCTTTGTTATTGATTCTTTTTAGAAAAAGTTCTTTCGTTTCGACCATGAAGCAGCACCACTTTTGGACATTTGTGGCATTGGTAACAACGTATCTTTTTATGAGATATACCTTTGCAAGTCCTTATGGGGTTTACCAATGGCTTAACATTGTCAAGGACAACGGGGATTTTATAAAGGCGTTGTGGAATACAGCATATTACGTTATTTTGTACGTACCTGCAAACATATTTTTCGCTTTACTCGTGGCTTTACTTCTAAACAGATTGAAATGGTTTAAAGCGATTTTGAGAACTTCTTACTTTATGCCATTTGTAACTTCAATAGTCGCGATAAGTTTGGTATGGCAATGGATATACAATGATCAGTTTGGTCTTTTGAATTACGCGCTTTCACTTATGGGACTTCCGCCTCAGGCATGGCTGAAAAACGAAGTTTGGACTATTCCAACAATTGCAGTTATGTCGATATGGAAAACCATAGGATACAATGCGATAATATTTCTTGCCGGTCTTCAGTCCATTGACAAATTTTATTATGAAGCCGCAGACATAGACGGAGCCACAAATACTCAGAAATTCTTTTACATAACGTGGCCCTTACTTTCGCCAATGACCTTTTTCGTGCTTATAGTGTCGGTAATAGGTGCATTTAAGGTATTCACAGAAGTCTACGTTTTGTACCAAGGTGTGCCTGGTCCGTACAACAATAGTGGATTGACCATTGTTTATTACATATTCAACGAATTTTACGGAGATCAACAGATGGGATTGGCATCAGCCGCCGCATACGTGCTCTTTGGAATAATACTGATCTTCACTTTGATCCAATTCAGGGCAAGTCGTAAAAAAGTAGAATACGCTTGAGGTGAACGAGATGAAAAAGAACGGATTTGTAGAACTAATACTTTACATAATCGCTTTTGCCGGCGCCGCTATCATGCTTATGCCTTTTGTATGGATGGTAGACACCTCTTTAAAGTTACCTGAAGAAGTTCAAGTTTGGCCTCCCTCGTGGGGAACTGGTAATGCGTTGAGTACAAGGTATATTCCAGCCGGTATAGATCATTCAGCATATGCTGGCGTTAACTACGCTGCTTTGAGCCTTCAGCAGTTCCTTACATCTGGAAATACAAAAAAAGAGGTTTCCCCTAATCTTTTAACGATAAAACTCGTGGGAACCCCACCTGTTCGCGGAACCCTTCATGTGCTTTTAAAAGAAGGTAAAAATAATCCCAAATACGCCACTTCTGTGAACAAAGATGAATTCAAGAAAGTGATCTCTGATATTGATTCAAGAAAGTATCCATCGAAATTCGTCAGTCTTTTCACCAAGATGAAGGAATTGGAGTCCAAGCCCACAGAATATATGAAAGAGTTTATCACGGTTTTTAAGTACGGAGATCATCCAATACTTTCAAGAGTTGAATACGTTAACAACCTGTACCAAACTGGAAAAACAGTTCAATCTTTTATGAACAGATTTGGGCCAATTTTGGCCCGTAATCCAAGATTGGCAATTCAAAAGGGGGATTCCAACAAAACGATCGAAGAGAAAAAATTCCTAAAATCTTTTTTCTCCTCGGGTTCTTATTCCAAAAATGTGAACTCATTTTTGAAAGAAACGCAGAACTTTAAGAAAGGATTGGGAACACTTTCAAACGACGAAAACAAACTCATTCAAAAATTCAACGAATTATTTTCAAAAATAGATCTAGAAAAAATTCTGAATGAAAAGTTTGGAAGCGTTCCACCATCGATGAGAGGAATCCTAAACGTTTACAATTCGAGAGCCGTTCAGCCCTTAAAAGAGTGGATGAATCTTTTAATTTCTTTCAAAGAGCTTGAGAATTTTTACAATTCCTTGAGAAATATCCCCTTAAAAAATCCAGAAATAGACTTTACTTTCTTGTCTTCCAAACAAAAAGAAGAAAATCTTGAAAGTGCGTTTAAAAAGGCAGAACTGCCTTCTTATTACGTGAATTTGGCGGATAAGATTTTGAAAAAGCAAGGTAGTTCTAATTTCTTAAACGCATTCATAAAATCGTTGAATTCCAACGTGAAGGATGATCTTGTTAAGCTTGGTTACACCCCCCAAAAAGCGGCTTTCGTTTTTGGAAAACTTTCTTCCATAACGTCAAGCATGAAGATATTGTATTCATCTCTCTCGAATTCGCAAGCCAAAGAATTAGATTCCATGGTTAAAAAATACGCATCTGATTTTTCCGCTTTGGCGCTTAAAATTAACAACGCATTTTCATCAGAATACCCAAATTCAACACAGGTTTTGACCGGGCAATTGGAATCCGTGGACGCTTACCTGTCAAAAAATACGGAAAAGAAAGATGCAGTTGAGCAACTTTTAAGGGAAACATGGGAAGATCAAAAAGCCATTTGGAACTTTACAAATGTGTACAACGATGTTTACTACACCATGAAAATTTTAAAAGCACCTTCTGTTGTAAAAAAAGTTGAATACTTCCCAGCTAACGGTAAGATAAAAATTTACTTTAAAAATTTGAACAGCGTCTGGTTTTTCAACACAAACGTTCACGTGAAGGCTACCTTTTCATTTTCACAGATATGGGCAAATCTCTTCCAAAATTACGTGGACGCCTGGAATGCCGCTCCATTTGCCAGATACTATTTCAACACCGTGTTAGTGGCAACGATCACGACATTTTTGAATATCATCGTGGGAGTAATGGCCGCTTTTGCCTTTTCAAAGCTTCACTTTAAGGGAAGGAATTTCCTTTTCATGTTGTTCCTGGCCACTATGATGATACCAGGCGAAGTGCTACTCGTTCCTAATTTCATAACCATAGTTAAGTTTGGATGGTTCAACACTTACTACGCTTTGATCATACCGTGGATAGCGAGTGCGTTCGTTATATTCCTTATGAGACAAAACTTTATGAGCGTACCAGATGAGCTTTTCGATGCCGCAAAAATCGATGGCGCTTCAAAGTGGAGATTTCTCTGGACAATTCTTGTTCCACTGTCAAAACCTGTTATAATTACAGGGGCGTTGTTGAACTTTGTAGGAAGTTGGAACGCATTCTTGTGGGTTTTGATAGTAACAAACACACCTTCAATGCGTACTTTGCCTGTAGGATTGCAGAATTTCAGCAGCAACGCAGGAACGATGTACAACCAGTTGATGGCCGCTTCCACCTTTTCGATGTTACCAATTGTTATACTGTTCCTATTCGCGCAAAAGTACTTCATTCAAGGTATCGCTCGAAGTGGCCTGAAATAATTTGGGAGGTGTCCCTTTGAGAAAAATTGTGTTTTTAATCGTGAGTTTGGCTTTAGTGGCGCTTGCGCTCAGTGGATGTTTTAACACCCAATCAATGGTATCTTACGAATTTTATTCCCAATTAACACCAGCTTCCCTGCTTCATGTTTACGTGAAGGTGAAAACAATAAAGGCTGGGAATCTGGAAACTGAGTACAACAAAGATGTGGATTTGGTTTCGAATCTGCCAACGCCAGTGGCCAATAACATAGGAGTAAACGTTCCGTTTGACGTTGACGCCGTTGAATTTTCCATTTTGCCAACTGCAACCGTTGTGTACACGAACGGGGCGACTACCATCACAAAAGTGTTTCAAATATCGAACGCAAGCGATGTTAAAGCGTACTTTTACGATTATTCAAATCAGAAATTCGAAAAATCGGATTTTTCGATTGGCAGTGTTGGGCAAAACAAAACCATAATGGTACTGTGGAACCTTTCGAACTTCTCAACGCCAGAGAATTCCAAGATATCTCTGAATGCTATCTCATTAGATAGGGATAAACTTGTGAGGTTGAAAGTAGAATACAAAACTCCAAGGAATGGAACGTACTTTGCAACGGTTTCAGATGGAATGAAAACATTTACTTTTACCAAAAGATGTAGAGAAGATAATTACGATTTCCAAAATGAAGCGTACACATTTGTCCTTTACCCATTTTGTGCACCAACTCAAGGAGGGTACAGTGCAAACGTGTCAATAAACAACGCGACTCAAACAGTGGCGTCAACTGAAATAAGCATATCCTCGAGCAATTTAAAAATCGTTTTGCCGTGAAAAGAAGATCAAAGTATTTGATTTATGTAATACTAATTGTGATAATAAGCTGGCTTATCTATTTCAACGTGGTTTCGTACGTGAATTTCAGAGCGACCAATTTGAAATATCACGAAACGTTAAAAGAATACAAGAAATTAAACGACGAATTTACCAATCTGGAAGAAGAATTGAAGGAGTTGCAAAGACAAGTTGAAAATAGTGGTAACAACATCTCACAAACCAAATCGTCAACAAGTACTCCGGGCTTTGGAAGTGGCAGATAAGCTCGGAGTACGTTATATTTCTAGGCGTCATCTTGTACAAAGGAAAGATGAGGCTATTGTGATTGTGGAAAGCGATAAAATTTCTGCGGTGAAAGATGGAAAACGTTTTTTCTTTCATCCGTCTCTTGCGGTGATAAGAAAATCCAACGTTGACAGTGGACAAAAAGATCATCTTCTTGAAGCTCTTGATTTAAAAGGAAACGAAAGAGTTTTGGACTGTACTTTGGGATTGGGAAGTGAGGCCATACTGATGGCTCACTTTTTGCCAAATGGTATAGTAGTTGGTATAGAAAAGTCGCCGCTTATAAGTCTAATTGTCGAAGAAGGTATGAAGAGAAAAGATAAACTTTACAAATGGATAGCGGAAGCCATTGAAAGAATCAAAATTGTGCAGGCCGATTACAAAGAGTTCATAAGAAAAAGTAGTGAGAAATTCGATTGTGTTTACGTTGATCCGATGTTTGAACACCCGAGCTATGATTCCTCTGCTATGAATTCAATGAGGCCTTTTACCGATAACTCAAATGTGAGCGTTGAAGATATAGAAATCATGAAAAAAATAGCGAAAAAAAGAGTTGTGGTTAAGGCAAAGTGGAACGATTCAATCTTTGATAGATACGATTTTGATGAAGTCATTGGAAGCGCCAAAAGTGGTATAGGCTACGGAGTGATAAAGATTTGAAAATTCCAATTTTCACCGGTCCGACAGGAGTTGGAAAAAGCTCTTTTGCAGTGAAATTCGCTAAAAAGGTAGACGGCGAGATAATATCGGTTGATTCCATGCAAATTCATAAATACATGGACATCGGAACAGCGAAGATAAAAGAAAAAAACGGAATACCACACTACATGTTGGATATAATAGAGCCAGATGAAGAATTCGATGTGAAAAAGTTCCAAAAAATGGCTTTGGAAATTGTCAATGATATATTAAATCGCGGTAAAAGACCAATTTTAGTCGGTGGAAGCGGACTTTACGTTGATGCAATAAGATATGGTATATTTGAAGGACCATCGAAAAACGAAGCAATTCGTTCCTCGCTTGAAAGAATAGAAGAAGAGTCGCCAGGAGCGCTGAGAAAAATCCTTAAAAAAGTTGATTCGATAGCTTACAATAAGTTCAGCGAAAAAGATAAAATTCGAACAATTAGAGCTCTGGAAATTTACATATTAACGGGTGAACCTATTTCCAAGTTCTGGAGCAAGAGAAAACGTGATGATCGTTTTGTGATGTTTGTTCTCAATATAAAAAGGGAAAGACTGTACGATAGAATAAACAGAAGAGTGGAAAAAATGTTTGAGGAAGGATTTGTTGAAGAAGTAGATAATTTGTTGAAAATGGGATTTTCAAAAGAGCTTCCTTCAATGAATTCGATAGGATACAAAGAAGTGGTAAAATACTTAAACGGAGAGATGACGTACGAAGAATGTGTAGAAGAGATAAAAAAGCAAACAAGAAGGTTTGCCAAAAGGCAGCTTACGTGGTTTAGAAAATACAAAGATGCAACGTGGCTAGATCTTTCCGAAAATGAAGAAAAATTATTTGGAGAAATCCTTAAAAAATTAAATTGGGGGGATTAAAATGAAAGAAAGACAAAACCTTCAAGATCGTCTTTTGAACTTCTTAAGGAAGAAGAGAATTGAAGCCAAGATCTATTTAGTTAACGGCTTCCAGGTGAAGGGTTTTATAAAGTCATTTGATAATTACACGGTGCTTATTGAAAGTGGAAAGCAACAAAATATGGTTTACAAGCATGCTATAAGCACGGTTATTCCATTGGAATACGTTAAACTTTCTGAAGTAAGTGAAGAAAACGAAGAAGGCGAAGAGACGGAGGAAAGTTGAAAAGAGCCATTCTTGTAAGCGCAATGCATTCAAAAAATGAAGATGTTGAAAGGAATCTGTTAGAATTAGAAGAGCTTGCCAGATCGGTGGGTATTTTTAGCGTGGCAAAATTCTGGCAGCTTCTCGATAAACCGCTAAATACTTACGTTGGAAAAGGAAAGCTTGAAAAGATAGCCAAATATTTGCAACTCTACGACGCAGATGGGATAATAGCCGATGATGAATTGAGCGTTGTTCAAAAAACAAAACTCGAAGATTTGTTGAATGTTGAAGTGCTTGATAGAACAGAGATAATATTGAAAAACTTTGCCAGAAGCGCTCGGACAAGTGAGGGAAAAGCTGAAGTAGAGCTTGCAGTGCTTGAATACCGTTTATCGCATTTAAAAGGTTCTCATTCTCACCTTTCAAGAACAGGTGGAGGAATTGGTACTCGAGGGCCAGGTGAATCGAAATTAGAAACAGATAGAAGGGCCATTCGTGAAAGAATAAGAAATTTGAAGATGAAAATTTCAAAACTTTCAAAAAATAGAAGATTGAAGAAAAGGAAAAGGAGCGAATCTCTTCTTCCAAAGATTTCAATAGCGGGTTACACGAATGCGGGAAAATCACTATTGCTGAAAAGATTGAGCGGTTTCGATGTTAAAAGCGAAGATAAACTCTTTACCACACTGGATCCCACGACTAAAAAAATTTGGCTTGGAGAAAATGTGCACGCTTTGGCGTCAGATACTGTTGGATTTATATCAAAATTGCCAACACAGCTGGTAAACGCGTTTCGCTCAACTCTGGAAGAGGTTTTGGATTCAGATTTAATTTTATTGGTAGTAGACGGAAGCGATGAAGCTTTGGAGAAAAAATTCAAAATTTCTCAAAACATTCTTCAAGAGATAGGAGCAGGCTCTATTCCGTGGTTGTTAGTAATAAACAAGATAGACCTTTGTGACAAAACCCGTTTAAAAAGATTGAGCTTGGAATATCCAAATGCTGTACTTATTTCTGCAAAAAAAAGGCTTTACCTGGAAGACTTGATAGATAAAATAAGAGAAAAGGTGACGCATAATTATGTGGAAAAATGTATTGAAATTCCAAATCAAAAGTGGTTTAAAATTTCAAGAACCGTTGGAATGCGCATCTTAAACGTTGAAAACATGAGTGAAAGCGTTAAAGTTCATTTGAAAATACATCCGGCCATTCTTGAAAAATTCACGGAGGAAATAGATGTTCTTTCAACGTAGAAAAAAAGGAAAAAGTGCATTTCCATTTTATATGAAAAATGAAAACATCGTTTCATATGTGCAAAGTGAAAAAGGTTCTCTTTTCAAATCTTACTTCAAAAAGGGATATGACTTTAGAATGAGTTATGATGAAAGAGCCCCTGTTCTTTTAGACAAGGAACTCGTGGGTGATACGTTTGAAGATAGGGTGTTTATTCATGCCGAATTTGATGAAAACTACAAGTTGATATCTTATAAAATAGAAAAAGGTCGTTTCTTGACCTTTGAAGAATACGAAGAACTTTTAAATTCAAAGGAGGAAAAGGAAAAGTGAAAAAACTTTTTACAAGCGAAAGCGTTACAGAAGGTCATCCAGACAAGATAGCCGATCAGATATCTGATGCTATTTTGGATGAAGCGCTAGCTCAGGATCCACAAAGTCGTGTGGCTGTAGAAACGTTCGTCTTAAGGGGAGAAGTTATGGTTGCCGGACAGATGACGACAAAAGCCTACATAGATATTCCAACCATTGTTCGTCAAACTGTTCTAGACATAGGTTACACACGCGCAAAGTACGGTTTCGATGGAGAAACGTGTGCCGTTGTTACTGCCATTGATGAACAATCTCCAGATATTGCACTCGGCGTGGACAACGCGTTGGAATTCAAAGAAGGAGAAAGAGCTGAAGATCCTTTAGAAAAAATAGGAGCCGGAGATCAGGGCATAATGTTTGGTTACGCTTCAGACGAAACGGAAGAGTATATGCCTTTGAGTATATCTTTGGCCCATAAACTTGCCAGAAGGCTAACCCAGGTAAGGAAAGAAAAAGTGCTGGACTTTTTAAGGCCTGATGGTAAAACCCAGGTAACCATTGAATTTGATAATAAAGGAAAACCAATAGCTGTGGATGCCATTGTGGTTTCTACACAACACGATCCTAATGTTTCTGAAACTGACCTTGAAAATGGAATTCGTGAAGAAGTTATAAACAAAATTGTACCTCAGGAGTACATGACAAAAAATACCAAGATATATATAAACCCAACAGGAAGATTCGTCATAGGTGGCCCAATGGCCGACACGGGATTAACGGGTAGAAAGATAATCGTTGACACTTATGGAGGGGTCGCTCCTCATGGTGGGGGAGCGTTTAGCGGAAAAGATCCAACAAAAGTTGACCGTTCAGCCTCTTATATGGCACGATATGTTGCGAAGAACGTTGTTGCAGCTGGATTGGCAAAAAAATGCCTTGTTCAACTTGCATACGCCATAGGTGTTGCAAGACCAGTTTCAATATTTGTTGACACCTATGGAACGGGAGTTGTATCCGACATTGAGCTCACGAAAGTTATAAATGATCTCTTTGATTTTAGGCCAGGCGCCATAATAAAAAATCTCAATCTCTTAAGACCTCTCTACAAAAAAGTGGCCGCTTACGGGCATTTTGGAAGAAATGATCTGGATCTTCCGTGGGAAAAATTAGATAAAGTGTCTGATTTAAAAGCGGCTGTTAAATAACAAAATTTGATAAGTCATACGATAAAAGTTCCCTCACAGGAGGGGGCTTTTTTCTTTTCCACGGAGGAAGATGGTTGAAAAAACAAGATTCATTTGGTATAATATTCGTGAATTCATACCCACCCAGGGTATAAAAAGATTATGGAGGTGTAAAGATGGCGTTAAAAATAAAAATATACTCCACACCATCGTGCCCTCATTGCAGGGCGGCGAAAAATTACTTCAAATCTTTAGGCCTCCCTTTTAAAGATGTGGATGTGTCTAAAAATCCAAAAGAGGCAGAGTTGATGGTAAAGAAAACACATCAATATGGGGTTCCGGTTATAGAAATAGGAAACCAAATTGTGGTGGGTTTTAACCGCTCTAAGATAAATAAGTTATTGGGAGTGAATTGAAAAGGGTTTTCTACCCTTTTCAATTTTTAATGGTACTGCAAATTCTCTTTATCGTATTTGTAATCGGTATCGTTTATTGGCTAATCACATCAGGAACGAAGGTAAAAAATTTTCACACTTCGTCTCGAATATACATTTCTTCTATCGAAAAATATCTTTCTCTTTCTCCACACGCTTATCAGCGTCTTCAGGAGCGTGGAATAACTTTTAAGGAATTGAAAGACTTGCTTGAAGATGAAAACTCTCAGGCAAAGTTGCAGAAAAATGGTCGAATAAGAATCACCAATGGTACCATTACCGCAATTCTTGGAACAGATGGAGACAATCTGATTTTGGTAACGGCTTTTAAGAATTCTTAGCTTTTAAAGTGATAAGAAACAACGCTAAAAGTCTTTAAGCGATTATTTTTAGATAATTTCCAAATAACCTCTATTTTAGAAGAGAAATCAGGAGCAAGTCTTCCATTCTCTATCCAATACCTCGACCTTTTGTTGTTATAAATTCCAGGATTTGCAATAATTTCGAGTGTAATAGGCTTCTTAACAAGTTCAACTTCAGATATTTCATCAATTTCCATAATTTCCTTCTTTATTTCTTTTTCAAGTTCATGTGAGGGAAAAGGCTTTAGATTTATCAACGCTATATTCTTTGAAAGTGGACCTATGATTTTAGCATTTGCTATGGAAAAATTTAATCCACTCTTTTTAATAATATCCATCAACAAAGTATTTGATTTGTAAACGGCAGCACCATGAAAATTTGGAACAGCCATCATCTTTAAAAGATGTTTGAGAATACATCCTTCTCTTCCTTCATTTTCTCCTATTTTTTTTGGTTTTATTCCAAGAC
This sequence comes from Mesoaciditoga sp., assembly GCF_054006115.1. NCBI lineage: Bacteria > Thermotogati > Thermotogota > Thermotogae > Mesoaciditogales > Mesoaciditogaceae > Mesoaciditoga > Mesoaciditoga sp. Next base: position 34,819 of record NZ_JBPNHS010000034.1, read on the forward strand.
AATCAGCCAATTTTCTGACTTTCTCTCGCGAAGTGGAAAAAAGCGGAGAGTAAAAACCATTAAACACCTTCAAACCACATTGTCCCCACGTATCTTCATTTTCAGCCCCTGTGGCCACCAATTCACCATTGGCATATTCTTTTACGCTTGTAAGCTTAGGACCTCTTGTACATGCGTTACACGAAGGTCCACCTTTCCATATTTTTGCTTGCCATTCCGTTGCATCTACAAAAGTGTGTTTTAATCCAAGTGAATTCGAAAAATCCTTGACTATTTTCAGAGTTTGAGGATAAGTAAAATAAAAACGTGTGGTCACAAGTTCTACTTTTTCTTTACCAAGAGCTATTTTAGCAAGCGCTGCCACAACACTTGAATCTAATCCTCCTGAAAATGCTACATACAACTTGCCATGTCCAATAGTTTCTCTTATGTCTTGCACGAATGGAGATAAGATCTTTTCACAATCTTTTATATGAATTCACCTCTCTTAAATTAATTTAAAAGTATAATCTTTTTAGCACATCAACAAGTTTTTCCCTTTTTTCTTCATCATCCAAAGCCCAATAGCCAAGAGACGCTGGTCTTTTTTTGAGATGAAAAGATTGAATCAAATCCTTCATCTCATCTGGAACATTCACCCTCATTCCCCATTTTATGTTATATCGTATGTAATCCCTTGCGAATCTGTCAATGATTTTCTTTTCTCCTTCATCCATGGCAATGTATTTTTGTATGAATCTTTCTCTCATTCTTTTTGGCATTCTTTCAAGATAAGCTTTGGCCAAATCTTTTCTCGCTTGGATGAATGGATGTGCTTTAATCATTGAATTCACGAATTCCATAGTTTCGTATCTTTTGAACATGAATGTTTTGAATTTTTCCATGTTGTTTAGCAAGTCAAACGCCTCTTTGAATTTCCCTTTCCTGCTCAAATAAGGTAAGTTTTTTCTTCTATCAAAATAGGTCATGTACGTGGATATCAACAAAATTGTTCTTTCGCTTTGATTCATCTTTTTGGCTTCTTCAATCGCTTTCTCAAATCCATTTTCTATTACCATCTTGGTGTATTCGTTGCGAATTGCAAATGGTGAATGTACGTTCGGCTCTATCTTCAATCCACGCATTAACTTTTTCAAAGTACCTCCACGAATTTCATTCGTCTTTGTACGAATGATGCAGGAAATGCCTTTTTCGGTTACACCGCATTTTTTTGCAGCATATGTTATACTTTTGACGTATTTTTTGAGATATTGTCCTATTTCTTCGTTATTTTCATATCTTGAGATTCCAAAATTCGGAGCAATGCGTTTGCAAAGTTCTATTCTCTTGTGATAATGTCCTTGGCTTTCTCGATCAGAACCGTTTGGAAGATATTCTTTCGCAAGGAGAATCAAGCCTACACTTTCGTACAACTTTTCATCTTTTGCAAGTACTTGACAATCTATAAGCGTATCGAATGAAAAAAAGACGTATTCCACATCTTCAAAATACCACCCTGCTAAACACACCGCTTTCTTCGCAATGCCACACGACCAAAATGGATGAATATTCCTTGTGTACCATGCAATATCGTTGAGTGAATTTAACATTCCAGAAGGATGTGGAATCGTCTCAGCAATTTTGAAAGCTTTAAGAAAAATCGAAAAAGATTTTGTCACATTTCCCTTTTTGGCTTCATCTCTTGCTTTTCCTAGAAGTATGAATGCCCAAGCTGAATTATCTTGCTCATATATCTTGCTCCATATTCTTGGTTTTGATACATCGTTTTCGATAGAGAAATGATTGAAAAAAGTTGGAGTGGCCACTTTCCTCGCTATAATTGGCATTTTGGAATAATCACTTTTCAGTTTTTTATACAAATAGCTTGCTTCTTGGCTTTTTATCTTCTCTAAAATCAAGAGTTTGTGAATCGAAAGAAGATAAAATAGATTCTTTCCTTTTTCATATTCTATTGGCCCCGTGCCTTTCATTTTTTTCAAAATTCGTTTTTTTAGCACTTTTAACCCTTTTTCTGCGCATTCAAGCGCTTTTGTATATTTTCTTAGCCAATACGATTTTATAGAAAAGAGATACATTTTCCATACTTTGTCGATATTTAAATCTAAAGCCATGTTGCAAAAAGGCCTAGAGAACGAACCATAAATGAACAATGCATTTGCAAATTTAAAAAAATTCCTCATGTTAGCCACCCCATGACGGATTTATCATAACATATTCACGTAGTTATCATATGAAAAATTCAAATTGCAGAAAATGCATAAAAAACACGTGCTTCAATTCCTTTGTTCACAGTAACCTGCGAGATCGTAAAATTTGACAGTCATTTAGATTGGCTTTATACTGAATTTGTTGTTGTATGTGGGGAGGAAAAGTTATGAGGAAATTTATCGTTTTATTCACAATCGTATCGTTAATTCTCATAAGTTTTGTATCTTTTGCAGATGGGGGTGATGGAGGTAACCAAACTACCGTACCACATCCACCTGTTGCTACAAAGCAGAAGTGATAAAAATCCTCAAATCACTGTTGTAGAAAATTTAAAACAGTAAGAAATGCTTGTCGAATTGCAGAAAATGGCTGTCATCGTGACTAAAAATGCGTAGAGGGGAGGTGAGAAAAATGTGCGTATTTAGCCACCTTGACCATTAATCGTTGTACTCTTCAAGAGTATTTTTGAATTTAGAAATGAAAGAGGATAGATTAAATAAATTGGATTGTTGAACCTAATCAAAATGGTGATGAACTTGGTTGTTGGTGCGGATTACACTTTGGTTTTTTGCGTACAGCTATTGTGTTAATGACTTTGAAATATTCTGTTATGTCGACCAAATCCCATGTACAACTTAGGATGGACCTTGTCATGGAAAAATAGAAATGTAGAGGAGGATGAAGTATGAAAATGAATAAACATACTTTGATAATTTTATCAATAATGATATTCATGTTATTTGGAACAGTTTTTGCGTACTCTAATCAATGGGTAATTACAAGTGTAAATATGTTATGGACAGAAGATGGAGCTTGGCATATTCTTGCAGATGTAACAAATGATAGTCCCAATCCCTTAGTTGTAGATTGGGGAAGAAGCAAAACAATAACTCAGAGTTTTTCTTTTAGTGGCAATGCTGGAATAAGATATGCTTCATTTCACTTTGGATATGGAGGCTCAACATCATATACGGAAACTCTGAATATTCATATGACGGTTTCACCATATAAAAGGGGATATTTGTATGGAACAGCCGTTATGGTATGTCGCGAAGGTGTAGAGGCATATTATTGGTACGATGGCAAAATTCATAATACAGATATATACGTTTTTAAAGGCACAGATCATTTTCGAGAAATATATGAAGAAAGAGATTTTTAGAAAATTCGCTTGAAGGAAGGAGCGAAGAGAATGAAAAAAATTTTAATGGGAGTGATTTTAACTCTTAGCATATTCACATTGGCGTTCGCTTTTAACTTTTTGAACGGAAGTTTCGAAGTGGCAAATGATATTTGGCAATCTCCAAAGTTTGAATTCCCATCTTGTGGCATTTCGGATATCGCCATGACTACAAGTAGTGTAATTATCCTATCAAAAGACGGAGAATTGGATGTTTACAGCTACGATGGCACGCTAAAAAATTATTGGTCCCTGTGGAATGTTAAAAATGTTGAAAGTACGGCAACACATGCAATACCTTATTTCGGTGGAATGTCGGTTGCGAATGATGAAATATTTGTCGCTTACAGTACGAGAGGTTACATAAAGAAAGAAGAGAAAAAAGGGAACACTTACTATGTTGATATCGAATCACACAAAAAGAATCAAAACATCCTGGTCTTCAATCTTTCCGGAAAATTAATGAACGAATTTGGCGATCTGGCATATCCTACAGACATAAAAGTTTTTAATTCCAAAATATATGTGACCGATGGGACAAAAGATGAAGTGATGATCTACAACATGAATGGAAAAATCTTACAAAAATTCAAAATGCCAATATATAAAGTCGATTCACCAAAAAAAGCAGATGTTTTTCTCAGTAAAAACGAATATTATCTTGTTCATCATCCAGAAAGCTTGACTGTTTTGAGCAATGACATATACGTTGTTGGTAATGATGGGTTTGGAAGAAACTTTTTATACAAATTCGATCAATCTGGAAGAATTTTGAAAAAGATTCAAGTATCCGGAGATAAAATATTCACTTTTGCTAAAAATTTGTGGATAAGTGATGAAAAAGGTGGTTTCGTTGTATACGATGAAAACTTAAACAAATTGGGAACTGTGCAAAAAATACAAAAGATGAAAATAGAAAGTGGGCTTTTAGCTTACCATAAGAAAAACGGAAAAGTTTTAGTTGCGGTTTCAAGTTCCCTGGCTCTACCAAATAAAAGCATACAATTTTTCTATTTGGAACCAGAAAAATGAGTGATTTAGTCTTGTCAAAATAACTTGTAGAATGAATTATCAAAGGGTCCTTCATTAAAATAATCCCAAAAGTCTTAGGAAATAATATGGATTTCTGTACAGAATCTAATTCGAGTTTCAAAGTTCTTTGTAACCACAACTATATTTTACATGGGAGGTAAATGAATGGAAGAAGCTTTGAGCGGATTGAAAGACGTTAAGTTGGTTATAG
>NZ_JBPNHS010000035.1:0-16143 GCF_054006115.1 Mesoaciditoga sp.
CCTGGTTCCAACTCGAACTATGGAGATATTCCTGTTAAATCTGGAAGTGTTACTTTTTATTTCGATCCTTCTATCGCAAGTGGTTCGCCCTCAGGAGGAAGCTCAGATATTGGGATTGGTGATACCACCAAAGAAAGTATGAACTGGTACTTCGCCTCTGATTTGGACAATTGGAAGTTCGCAACAATGACTTACATTGGTAACGGTATTTTTGCGGCAACTATTACAAGGCCAGCAACCAACGACTATGCTGGCGCGTACAAATACAAGATTCTTCCCCAACCAGCGCGGAGCACAACGCCAGCAAGTTTGACACAGTACTATTTCAACGGCGGATATGGTGGATATTATTCACCAACGGATGGTACCGTAATCGCTCCTCAAGCAACAACGATTGTCGTTGATTTCAACGTTTTGAACAGTTCAGTAAGCGTTAAAGCTGTCAAGATGCAAACACTTCACCAGGTAATAAAGGCGTTTTTAGATTCCATGAATGGGATTCACGCCACACTTAACTCACCTGTTAACACATCCGATCTTTCTCAATTTGAATTCAGTGTAAACGGTCATGTTGTTCCAATATCTTCTGTCGTTGATGCGAACACGGGAATGCCTGGGGTATCAAACTACATAACGATAAACCTCGCTTCAGCCTTGAGTCCTTCAGATGTTGCAAGTCCCATGGTGCTTTCAATAAGTGGATTTGCAACTGCCACAGTTTATGCGAGGTACGCGCTTAACAACCCGGCTTTCAATTACGACGGTCAACTTGGTGCCATCTACACGCCTTATCAGACAACCTTTAAAGTATGGTCTCCTGTATCTGATCAAGTTAATCTCCTGCTTTTCAAGGGTGCAAATGACACTACACCGTACGCGACGTATGCGATGCAAAGAAATTCTCAAGGTGTGTGGTCGGTGAGCGTCATGGGAAATTTAAACGGTGTGTATTACGAATACTCATACCATCGATATGGACAATGGGTAACGGCACCTGACATATATTCAAAAGCTGCGAATGCCGATAATACAAAATCCATGGTAGTTGACCTCTCGCAGACAGATCCTTCCGGTTGGAACACGGATAGCGCACCTTTTCCGACCAACATGGTTGATGCGATCATATACGAGCTCCACGTTCAAGATTTCACAGATAATCCCAACTCCGGTGTTTCTCCACAGTACAGAGGAACTTACCTGGGCTTCACTCAAACGGGAACGACTTACAATGGAGTGCCAACGGGTTTGGATCATCTCGCACAACTCGGGGTCAATTACGTGCAACTTCTTCCAATAGAAGATTACGAAGATCCACAGAATCCGGGATACAACTGGGGATACGTGCCATATCTTTACATGGTACCCGAGTCAAAGTATTCAACAACTCCCAACGAACCAGCGAACACCATAGATGAAGTTAAGCAAATGATCATGTCACTTCACTCAATGGGAATAGGTGTTGTTTTGGACATTTCGTTCAGTCACACTTCATATGTCACAACACCGTATTCAGCTGCTGTACCGTATTATTATTACAATTATAACGAATATGGTCAGAAAACGAATTATTCGGGGGTTGGAAACGATCTGAAAACTTCAAATTACATGGTGAGAAAGTTGATCATAGACACTTTAAAATATTGGATGACTCAATATCACGTTTCGGGCTTCAGATTCGATCAGATGTATTTGTACGATCCACAAACCATTCAGGACATAGTGCAAAGTTTGACATCAATAAATTCAGAGGTACTCCTTTATGGTGAACCTTGGCCTGCCAACGGATACAAATTCACGTATTACGATCAGCGTGGTATGCATCTTGGAGTTTTCAACGGACATTTCAGAGACGCGATGATAGGTACAGCTAACAGTCCGACGGCTATGGGATTTGTAAACGGCAACGCTTGGGGTGCAAACGTGCAAAATGAGATAAAATCCGGAGTTGCGGGAAGCGTACCTTACAGTAATCTTCCAAATACGTTTGCGTCAGAGCCGGATGAAACCATTAACTACGCCACTTGTCACGATAATTACACACTCTGGGACAAAATAACAATGGCTCAGCCAACATGGAGTGCATCACAAGATATCGCTGCTCAAAAACTTGCTGGAGCGATTGTGATGCTTTCTCAAGGAGTTGCGTTCATGCAAGGCGGAGCGGAATTTGCACGAACAAAAGATGATAATGGAAACTCTTACAACGTTCAAGAACCTAACAAATTTGATTGGTCAAGGCTCACACAGTTTGCAACTGTTGATAGTTACTATCAAGGCCTGATAGCTATAAGAAAATCTCATCCGGCATTTAGAATGACGTCTTCTCAAGAGATAAGAAACAATTTGACGTTCCTTTCCGAACTCCCGGATGGAATTATAGGTTACAAAATAAATGGAAACGCTGTGGGTGATTCGTGGCATGACATAGTAGTTTACTTTAACGGCAACACGGCAGCGAAAGCGGTGACTTTACCAAGCGGGGCATGGAATATTGCCGTGAACGGTGCTGTAGCCTCGACGAATTCGATCGGCACTGTTTCTGGAAAAATTCAAATTGCTCCGTTGAGCGCGTACGTTTTTTACAAGTAAAATATTTTCAATCGATTTTTAACTTTATTTGTATCTGTATTATACTAAGCTTAGAAATTGAAAAACAAAAATAGGTCATCGAAAAATGGATAAGTATTAAAAAGCCGACGACACCTTAGGATGGTAAGTTTGTCGAATTAATTTCGTCTGGTGTTGTCGGTTTGATTATAATTATTTTTAATTTCTAATGTGCGCGAAAATATCAAATTATGCAAACCTGAGAAGTGTATAAATTTCACTAACGTTGTTTTGACTTGAAACCTGAAAGCTTATAAAATGTAGAAAAAAGTTCAGGATAATGGATACACAAAAGTTGGTAAAGACCCTGCATTGCTTTTCAACGTTAAGAAGATAGACTCTTATTGATTAGAACAAATGTGTATGTCTGCATGATTTTGGTTTTGGAAAATATTCAAATGGGATGAATAAAATGGGATGAATAAAAAGAGATTGCTTACTTTGTTATCTATATACACGCTTTCATACATGAGTATGTATGAAATGACGAAAGGGATTGTCAAAGACTCAAGATACTCTTTTTACACGAGGTTCAAGAATAAGATGATTTACACCATAAGCAAAGATATTTTCCTTGAGAATCTGAACAATCTTAAAGTTTCTCATAGAACCTTTGAATGTGATATTTACTTTCATTTGTTAACTTTGGGCCCTGGCAAAAGGTGGAGTATTCATAAAAACAAAGGAGGAACGAACATAAAATCACAAAAAGAGCAAATTGAAATTGAAAAATTTTACAAAAAAGATCTTCTTTTATCCGTGAATTTGTTGTGGCTTGTGGCAGCTGTCGTTGTTCCGATCGTTTTATATTACGTTATGTTCAAAATGGCGCTGGCCGTTGATAGGCACGTGAGTCACAAAAAGCAAATTTACACTTTTTTCTTTTCAAAAAAAGATGAAATGCCAGAAAGCGTGAAGAAAGACTTGAAATTCTTTCCAACAAACGCTTTGAGTTATTACTGGATCTTTTTAGCTTCCGGCATACTTCTTTTCGTCGTTGATTATCATTATCCAATTAGCCTGGCTAAATTTTACATTCCAACTCCCACGCTGGTAGTTTTGATAATCAACTTCTTTTTCCTGGTAATTCTTACCGATGTGATTTCAAAAAGGCTCTATGTTCACCAGGAATGGGAAAAAGAGATAGAGATGCATTTGTTGTACGAGAGAGAGAACATTTTGTTTTTCAAAAAGAGAAGCGGACTTGGTTTTATGATCTTATCGTTTTTAACCATTGGAATTTACGTGTACATATATCTTTTTCTTGTTAATAGGGAGTACGTAAATCATATCATTTACGATTACAAAAACATTCAAAAAATAATCAGACAGTGGGATAACGAAACATGATAGTGGGTGTTGGAATAGATATAGTGGATATCTCAAGAGTTACTGAAAGGCTGGCAGAAAGAATACTTTCTCCCAAAGAACATGAAATATGGACAAAAAAGGGCAACGAGTTTTTAGCTGGGCGTTTTGCCCTCAAAGAAGCTTTTTTTAAAGCTTTGGGAATTGGAATAAGAGAATACAGGTTAAGAGATGTCTCTTTTCTTCCAGACGAATTTGGAAAGCCTCACATTGAAGAAAATGAAACACTGAAAAAGATTAGAGGAAAGTATAAATTCGAAATCGTTCACGCCTCCTTGTCTCATGATAAAGGGACGGCGGTAGCGGTGATAGTACTCGAAAGGAGGGAATTTAAGTGAAGAAAAGCGTGTTTTTTGTTTTGATCGCCATCTTTTCTCTCTTTGCAATTGTGGCATTTGCAAACAGTGCAAATGATATGAAAATTTTTTACGAAGCAAGAGCATCGCAAAATGCCACTCAAATGTTTAGCCTGATTCAAATGCTGAAAAATTCAACTTCTCTTGAAAATGACGCAACATCGTTGAAAATACTGGCGGATGCGTGTGTTGAATACGGATTGTGGGGTGCCAAAGACGATGAAAAAGCGGAGTACTTTGACGATGGAATAAAGTACGCGGATATGGCTATAAAGCTCCGCCCAAAAGACGCGTACATCTATTTTGTGAAAGGTGCTGCTATAGGAAGACTCGCGCAATACAAAGGCATAATCCAAAGCCTATTCATGTTAAGAGATTTTGATCATGCGATAAATGAAGCAATAAAGTTAGACCCAAAGCTATACAGGGCTTACGTTGCTCTTGCAATGAGGTACAGGGACATACCCTGGCCGTTTGCGAATTTTGGAAAATCTGAAAGGCTTTTTTTAAAGGCTATAAACTTGGATCCACATTACGTTTACGCTTACTACGAGCTCGCTCAATTGTACTTGAAATGGGGAAAGAAAGACAAAGCGAAAGAAATTTTTATCAAAATGAGCAAGATGACACCTGAAAAGGAATTTTACGTTCAGGAATATCAAAACATACAATTCGCAAAAAAATGGCTTGAAGAGAACCATTGATCTCTTCAAGCCAAGTAATCGTCTATTATCGTTTATCCCAATATTTCTTGAATAGTTTCCTCCAAAACGTCAAGCCCTTCGTTTAACTGTTCATCCGTTATAACTAACGTGTTCAAGAACCTTATAACGTTGTGATAAACTCCAGCTCTAATGAAGATAGCGCCTTTCCTTAGAGCCCTTTGAAGTATTTCAGAAACTATTTCCTCATTTGGCTCTTTTGTTTTTCTATCTTTAACGAATTCGTATCCAACCATGGCGCCAAGTCCGCGTACGTCGCCTATCACATCGTACTTTTCCTGAAGTTTCTTTCCTCTTTCCATGATTATCTTTCCAATGTGTTCTGCCCTTTCGAACAAATTGCTTTCCTCTATGAAATCCAAAACCGCATTTCCGGCAGCGCAAGCCACAGGATTACCTATGAACGTTCCACCTATCGATGAATCATCTGGAGAATCCATTATTTCGGCTTTTCCAACTACACCTGAAAGTGGTAAACCACCCGCAATGGATTTTGCAAATGTTATCAAATCAGGTTCAATTCCGAAGTGTTCTATGGCGAACATTTTACCCGTTCTACCAATACCAGCTTGAATTTCGTCATCTATGAGGAGTATGCCTTTTTCATCGCAAAGTTCTCTCAATTTCTTCATGTATTTAGCGCGCGGAACGTTAAACCCTCCTTCGCCTTGAAGCGGCTCTATCACTATAGCGCCAACATCATCTACGGAAACCTGGTAATCAAAAGCTTTTTCAAGAGCCGTGAAGCACTCCAAATTGCAGCTATCTGGCTCTTTGTAGAAAGGACATCTGTAGCAATTTGGATAAGGTACCCTGTAAACGTCAGATGCAAAAGGAGCGAATTTTGATTTGTAAGGTTCCGGCTTTGAAGTCATCGTCATCGTCAGCATAGTTCTGCCATGGAATGCACCTTCATAAACAATGATGGCTTTCTTTCCAGTATAGGCTTTTGCAATCTTAACGGCATTTTCTACAGCTTCCGCACCGGAATTGAAGAAAACGGTCTTCTTTGGGCTATCTCCCGGTGCGAGTTTGTTGATTCTTTCGGCAAGAGTTATCAAGCTTTCGTAAGGAAAAACGGAAAAATCCGTGTGAGTGAATTTTTCGACTTGTGCCTTTACCGCTTCGATAACCTTATCGTTTGCGTGTCCAACGTTTAAAACTCCCAATCCTCCAGAAAAGTCGATAAACGTGTTACCGTCGATATCCGTTACCAGCGCACCTTTAGCGTGATCGATGATCGCCGGTACGTACACGGATAGTGGTTTGGCAACATTCGCATCAAGTTTCTCCAGCCATTCTTTCGATTTAGGACCTGGTAAATCCGTTTTGATGTTTATGAATTTTCTCACTGACGCTCCCTCCCTTTTCGTTAGCACTTATTTGGAGTATATCATAAGGTGTGAAGAACTAAAAAACTACGAATTGAGTAAGGAAAGGAGCTCCTTGTATTTTTTCTTAGTGGCTATCAATTTTTTCAAAAAAGGTAGCCCGATCGTGAATATCTTGCTTGGAGAACTGTAAACTGAAATGTAAGATCTCACAAATATCTTTCTCATCTCCTCTGGAGTGAAAACCGGATGTTTGAAAACCAGATGCGTTAAATCGTATTTGGAATAATCCTTTGTCAGCAATTTAGATTCCAATTTTCTGTAAAGTCTCGTTCCCGGAAGAGGAGTCAAAACGGAAAATTCGGTAACTTTTGATTTCAGACTTTTCGCAAATTTAACGGTTTTCTTTATGCTTTCTTTCGTATCGCTTAAGGCACCCAATATGAAACTTGCAAAGACATCTATATTGTACTTTTTAAGTATTCTTACAGCTTCGTAAGACATCTCAACGCTCTCTTTTTTGTTGTACTCCTGCAAAACTTCATCGCTTGCGCTTTCAAAGCCTATAAACAGCATTTTGCATCCAGCTTTTGCTATGGCCTCTACCATATCCTCATGACCAACTATCTCATCTGTTCTTGAAAATGCAAAGCAGTTTACATTTAGCCCTTCTTTCAAGATCTTCTCGGAAAGTTCTATAACCCTTTTGGCATCGACGGTAAAATTATCGTCAAAAAAAACGAAGAATTCGAAGCCGTACTTGTTAACAAGTATTTTCATCTCTTCCACAACGTTGTCTGAACTTCTCTTTCTCCATCTTCTCCCCATAAGCTGAGAAACAGAGCAAAACTCGCAATCAAAAGGGCATCCTCTCGAAGAAACTATGCTCATAGATCTCTTCCCGTAAGACCTCCAATTTAGCTTATCAAGCGAAAGTTCATCCCAGTCGGGGAATGGTACAGCGTCTAAATCCGAAATGAATTTGATAGGCGAAAGGCGAATCTTTCCATCTTTTTTTATGTATCCTACACCGTCTATTTCCGGTTCTTTTTCTCCGGCTTCCAAGGCGTTCACCAAATTCACAAAACTCTCCTCGCCTTCGCCTAAAACCACGTAATCCGCGAGTCCTTCTTTTAAGATGTTCACAGGCTCAACGCTTGGATGAGGCCCACCCATTACAACGGTCATGCCTCTTGCTTTTAACTCTTGAGCTATCTTTTTTGCCCATGGGAAACGCACAGTGTCGCATGAAATGCCTATTAAATCGTAATCTTCATAAGGAAAAGTGTGAATGTGGGAAATGTTGTCGCCGACGTTCATGTCAAATATTTTCACATCGTGTCCAGATTTTTTCAAAGTGGAGCTTAAGTATCCAAGTCCGAGGGGTGGGAAAGTCAGACCGAATCTGTAGTAATAACTCGGATTTATTGGATTTACAAGTAAAATTTTCATTTTGAACACCCCTTTCATTTTTAGCATATGCGCATAACATTTTTATTTTATCACCATTGTTATCTTATTTTTTAAAGATTTTATGTATTTAAATTTAAGCGAATCAAATGATCAATTGTTTTTTTCAAGAAAAGCTTAAAAGCAACGTGTTGTGAGTTTCAATGGTGGCTTTTTAAACGGATAACGGTGGTATAATTAAAAAGATCTAAATTTTACAAAGGGGATAAAGCATGTTTCAAGATGAACTACCGGACGTCCAGAATGAAAAAGATGATCGCCACGTTTACATAGACAAAGTAGGTGTAAGCAATATAGTTTATCCAATTGTTGTGCTTGATAGGGCCAACAAAGTACAGCATACAGTTGGGAATATAAACATGTTCGTCGATCTACCGGAGAATTTTCGTGGCACGCACATGAGCAGATTTGTTGAAGTTTTAAACGTCCACCGCGGAAAGATGACTATAAGGAATATGGAGAACATCCTTGAAGACATGAGAACTCATCTTAACGCCAAAGTTGCGCACATAGAGGTGGAATTTGATTACTTCGTGCTGAAAAAATCTCCCGTTTCAGAAATAGAAAGTTACACGCCCTACAAAGCGAAGTTCATGGCTAAAAAGGGAAAAAATTTTGACTTTGTCTTGGAAGTAAAAGTTCCAATTCAAACGTTGTGTCCTTGTTCAAAAGAAATAAGTGATAGAGGCGCGCACAATCAGCGTGCTATTGCCGATGTTGCCGTACGTATGAAAAAATTGGTATGGATAGAAGAGATTATCGAAGCCGCAGAAAAAGCTTCATCTTCTCCGCTGTACACCCTCTTGAAAAGGGAAGATGAAAAGTACGTTACCGAACACGCCTATGATAATCCAAAATTCGTTGAAGATGTTGCAAGAGATATAGCAGTTCAACTTGAAGCAGATGAAAGAATATCCTGGTACACGATAAAGGTTACAAGTTTTGAATCGATACATCCACACAATGCTTACGCGTGCCTATCAAAGAAAAAAGGGTGATTGTTAATGAAAGAAGCCTTATTTTTTGAAGAGCTTGAGGAAGACAAAGTAAGGTGTGAGCTTTGCCCTCACCATTGCGTCTTAAAATCTGGAGAGATCGGAGCATGCAAAGTCAGAAAAAACGTGAAGGGCGTTCTTTACTCACTGAATTACGGAATGGTTTCATCCGCGGCAATGGATCCGATAGAGAAAAAGCCCCTCTTTCATTTTCATCCCGGTGAAGAGATCTTTTCGGTGGGAAGTTGGGGGTGCAACATGCGTTGTCCTTTCTGTCAAAATTGGGAAATCTCCCAGCAAAAACCGCGGGTTAGATCCTTCTCTCCACAACAGCTTGTCTCCATAGCCCAAGGTAACGGCTCATTTGGAATAGCTTACACGTACTCTGAACCAGCAATGTGGTTTGAATACGTTTTGGATTGCGCCAGAGCTGCCCTTAAAGAGGGTCTTGCCAATGTGATAGTGACAAATGGTTTTTTGGAAGAACAACCTTTTAAGCTCTTAACGCAGTATTTTTCTGCCATGAATATAGATTTAAAATCTTTCAACCCTGATTATTACCGGAAAGTGCTTGGCGGAGAAAGAGACGTGGTTATGGAAAATATACGAACCGCTTACGAAGCCGGCGTTCACGTGGAAGTTACAAACTTGATCGTTCCTGGCGATAACGATTCTGCAAAGGAAATGGAAGAGCTCACGACGTGGCTTGCAAGCGTAAGCCGCTCTATACCACTTCACATTTCAAGGTACTATCCAAATTACAAATACGATCTTCCTCCAACAGATCTAGACAAAATGGAGGAACTTTACCAAGTGGCGAAAGAACATCTCGATTACGTTTACGTGGGGAACGTTCCTGGTATGCATGAAGATACCGTATGCCCTGAATGTGGGCAAACCGTTATCAAAAGAGATGGGTACAACGTGGAAATAGTTGGCCTGGATGAAAATGGTAAGTGTACCAATTGTGGACATAAAATAGCGGTAAGGTAAAGTGTACATGGCTAAAATAAGAGTATTCGTTTTAAGCATTTTTACACTGGCAGCGGTAGGAGTAGTGTTATTTGTGGTGATCTCAAAGAGACCACCGCAATATTATGTAAGGCGAGGTATAGCGTTCGGTACAAATGTCCAAATAGCTTATGCGACAAAAAAAGGCAACGCAAAGGTTGTCGTTGATGCCATGTTCGATGAACTTGAGAAATTAAACGAAATATTCAACCCCTATGTTGAAAGTAGTGAACTATACAAACTAAACCATTCGAATGGAAAGTGGAGAGAGGTAAGCCCACGCCTGTTGAACGTGATAAAGTATTCATTGAAATTTGCAAAGTACACTGATGATGCCTTTGATCCGGCTTTAGGAAGAGTTGTGGTTCTGTGGGGCTTCAACACGGATGATCCAGAAAAGTGGCGCCTTCCATCTCAAAAAGAGATTTCAAATGCCCTGAAGCACAGTGGCTATAAAAACGTGGAAATAGATGGAAATAAGGTAAGACTTCTCAACGGCGCGTGGATAGATCTTGGAGCTATAGCCAAGGGATACGCTGTAGATGTTTTGCTGAAAATGGCAAAACTCAACGATCCTGAATCTACAGGATATGTGGACATTGGAGGAGACATAGGAATAATAGGTCCAAAATATGGAAACAAACCATGGAAGATAGGTGTAAGAAACCCCCGAGGAAATATGAATGACTCCATAGCATATGTTTACCTTTACAAAGGCACGATAGCTACTTCTGGAGATTACGAACGATTTATAATCAGAAATGGCAAGAGGTACTATCATATATTCAATCCAAAAACTGGGTATTCCCCTGACAATTTTGAAGCCATAACCACAATATCAACGTCTGGCATCCTTTCAGACGCATTTGGCACCGCGGCAATGGTCGGCGGATTTGACAAGACAAAAAAGTGGGCAAAAGATTTTGGTACGGCTTATCTGATCGTCAACGAAAAAGGAAAGGTAATAAAAAGCGATCTTTGGAAAGATTATGAAGAACCATAATGTGGTAACAAAAAGGGATATTTTGATCTTACTCGTGATCTTCGTTGGCCTAATAGGGTGGGCGTCGATGGCAAACCATTCGAAAAAAGCCGCAAAAGCGGTCATAATTGTCCATTCTAAAGTGTACAAGGTTGTGAATTTAAACGAAGACAAAACTTTTAAGATAAATTGGAAAGGCAAATATTTGATGACGGTCCAGATAAAAAACGGCGCGATAAGAGCAAAGGATTCAACGTGTAAAAACAAGATATGTGTGCATACTGGATGGATTTCAAAAGATGGTCAATCCATAGTTTGTGTTCCAAACCACATAATAATTTACACGGAAGGGGCAAAGCCAGCATCGTGCGATCTGATGACAACTCAATGAGTATAAGCAAAAAAGTATCCATCTACGGTATGCTCGTGGCGATAGGGAGCGCAATATACGTATTGGAAAATTTCATACCTTTTCCCTTACCATTGCCTGGCGCACGGTGGGGTTTTTCAAACGTTGTAATAGTTTACGCCTTACCGTTTACAAATATTGAATGGCTTTTGGCATTGGTGATGGGAAAAGCTTTAATAGGTGCTATCATTAGCGGAAAAATCTTCACTCCCGCTTTTTTTATGGGTATTTCGGGGTCCACAATGGCCGCATTGACGATGTTTCTCTCTTATAAGGCTTTTAGAAAAGCAGGAATGATATTTCACAGCGTTTTAGGTGCGTTGAGTAACAACGTGGTGCAAGTTTTAATAGGAGCACAGATCGTGTCAAGCTGGATGATATTCGGTTATTTACCCTATATGGAGATATTGGGAGTCATTTCTGGGAGTGCAAACGGTATTGTGGCTGGAATAATGCTTAAAAGAATGAAGGTGATGCGATGATAATTCTAGCCTCTTCGTCACCACGAAGAAGAAAACTCATGAAAGAGATCTTTGGAGAGGTGAAAATTGTTCATCCAAAGGTAAATGAGGATAGACTTTCAAACGAAAGTCCACGAGAAATGGTTAAAAGGCTCGCAACATTAAAAGCTTATTCTGTAAAAAGCTCATCCATCGTCGTTGCGGCTGATACGGTTGTCGAATTGGAAGGAAAGATCTTCGGTAAACCTTCTAACGTGGAAGAGGCAAAAGAAATGCTACGAAATCTCTCCGGAAAGTGGCACACAGTGCATACAGGTGTGTGCGTAAGAAAAGGAGATAAAGAGATATCTTTTGTAAGCTCGACACGTGTTAAATTTTACGATTTGGACGAAGAAACGATAGATATGTACGTTAGAACAGGTTTTCCATTGGATAAGGCGGGAGCTTACGGAATTCAAGAAGAGCTGGGAATGATCCTTGTTGAGAAAATAGAAGGAGACTTTTTTACAGTTGTTGGTCTCCCAATTTCGAGGGTATGGTGGGAAATAAAGAAGCTAAACGTTGAATAGAATAAAAGATTCGGAAAACTAACATATATGCAAAATGTAGATTGAAAAAGCATAATTTTGATGGTGGAATCATATAGTTATTGAGAAACATTCTCAATAAGGAGATGAGGTTATGATCGTTACACTTAGAGACTGCCCGGAAAACACCAAATGTGAATTGATAGATTCGGATATTCCTGATTCGTTAAAAAGCCGCCTTATGGGGTTGGGATGGCTGCCAGGAAAGACGATCCAAGTTGTAAGGCGTGCACCCATGGGAGATCCAACGATATTCATGGTGGACTCAACCAAAATTTTCCTTCGTGAAGAAGAATCCAGGATGATAAAGGTTAAACCCATTTATCCTGCTCCTCTTGCCGTGGCTGGAAGAGGAATTTACAAGATTACCGGCTTTTTAGCGGGAGGCCCCCGTTTTGTAGAGCGCGCGAGAAGTAGTGGGTTATTCGTTGGTGGAATTATAGAAGTTATTTCTAATCCTTTAAAGGGTAAAATGATGATCGCCACAAAAAATGGTGAAGTGGCAATAGGCAGAGGTTTTTCTGAAAAAGTTTTCGTGGAGCCGATAAAAAGATGAAAAAGATAAAAGTTGCGCTCGTTGGAAATCCAAATGTTGGGAAAACAGCACTTTTCAACGCCCTTACAGGATCGCATCAATATGTGGCAAATTGGCCTGGTGTTACGGTTGAAAAAAAGATGGGAAAGTTCACATGGAAAGATTATGAAATCGATGTCATAGATTTGCCTGGCATATACACGCTTCGAGCTCGGTCAATAGACGAAAAAGTTTCAAGGGATTATCTTATCCAAGAGCGGCCCGACGTCGTTTTCAACGTGGTAGATGCCACGAATTTGAACAGAAATCTTTATCTCACCATTCAACTGTCGGAAATGAGTTTGAAAACCGTTCTCATTTTAAATCAAATGGATCAAGTCAAAAACATGAACATAAAGATAAACACATCTGAGCTCGAAAAACGTCTTGGAATAAAAGTTATAGAGACTGTTGCCACCAAAGGCGTAAATATAGACGAAATAATGAAAGCTGCACTTGAAGCTTCTCCAGCGGTAAAATATGAAATATATCCTACTCAATTTGAAGAACTGTTCAAGAAAATGGAAACTTTGTCCAAGGATATTTTGAAAAATAAAAGCGTTCCTTTGCGATGGCTAGCGGTATCTTTCAGCGAGGGCGATGAACTGGCAAGAAAAATCCTTGAAGATAACAATCTTTTGGAAGAAGCCGAAAAGCTCCTGTCAGAAAACGAATATCAAAACGCTTCCCTCGTTATAGCCCGTTCTAGGTACAATTTCATATCTTCCATTTTAAAACAAGTTGAAGTTAGGCCAAAAGAATCCTGGACGATAAGCGACGCCCTTGATCACGTTTTCACTCATAAAATTCTCGGCATACCGATATTCATATCGATCTTATGGATGATGTTCCAATTCGCGTTTTCCGCTTCTACACCACTGAGCGATCTCATTGATTTGGGTTTTCAGGCGCTTGCAAATTACGCCCACGCAATTCACGGCTGGGTTGGTTCGCTTATAGGAGATGGAATAATATCTGGTGTGGGCTCGGTACTTGTCTTCGTCCCTCTTATATTCTTCATGTTCTTTGCGATGGGCGTTTTGGAAGACACCGGATACATGTCAAGAGCCGCGTTTTTAATAGATCGACTGATGCACAAGTTCAAATTGAGCGGGAAAGCGTTCATTCCAATGATACTTGGGTTTGGCTGTAACGCATCGGCGATAATGACCACAAGAACGATAGAAAGCGAAAAAGAAAGGCTGATTTCGATCCTCATAAATCCCTTTATAAGTTGTAGCGCGCGTCTTGTGGTGTACGCCGTGATAGCCGGGGCTTTCTTTGGGAAGTTTGCAGGCCTCGCCATCTTTTCCATTTACATGGTGAGTATAGCCTTTGCGCTTACGATGGCAGTCGTCTTCAGTTTCTTGCTTAAAAGCAAAGAATCCTCCCCTTTAACCATGGAATTGCCACGATACCAACTTCCAACGGGAAGGGGATTGTGGATATACATGTGGTCGAGAGGAAAACATTTCTTGAAAAAAGCTGGAGGCATAATCTTGGGTGCGACCGTGACGGTTTGGTTTTTGTCCAACATGCCGTGGGGGGCAAATATACAAAATTCCTGGGCTGCGGACATCGGAAAGGCGCTGGCACCGATATTCGTCCCTTTACATTTCGATTGGCACATAACCCTAGCGTTACTTTTTGGAGGAATAGCAAAAGAGGTAACTGTTACCACGCTTGGCACCTTTGCTGGTGGAAATCTTACGGCATTTCTCAAAACGGTGCTTGATCCCATAAACGCGTACGCCTTAATGCTTTTCGTTCTCATATACATTCCATGTGTTGCAACGCAGGCTGTTATGCGTATGGAAACGGGAAGCTATAAATGGCCGATATTATCCGTGCTTTGGAGTTTGTCAAGCGCGTATGTTATAGCCTTGCTCTTTGAAACGATAGGACATCTGGTGGTGATGATATGAACGCTATAACGATAATTATGTCGGTGGGATACGCAGGGTTGGGAATTGATTTACTTGTAAGCTCCAATTACATGGATTCATTCGTTGCTTTCACCGTTGCCGCTGTATTCGCTTTTGGATTGTTAGACGTTTTTTCTGCCAAAAAAAGAGGCGCAGCTCATGTTCTCACTGGTGGAATATTAAGCATGATATTCAGTTCTTATTTTGTGATAGAATACTTCGCAAATGATTTTGATTTTCTCATAAATAGCGGAAAGTGGACATGGAGCGGTATTACAAGCTTGATAGGTGCGGTCATCCTCGGAATTGGAGGGATATTTTCATATTACCTTTCCAAAAAAACATTTAAAAGTGTTAAAATAAAAACGGGGAGATGATCTACATGAGAATTGACGCCGTTAACGTTCAACCGGTGAACTACGTTACCTTTCCTGCAAATGTTTCTCCGGTAAAAAGTGTTACCCATGCGCCGAGAAGTGGCATTAGACCACAAGACTTGAACAATCTTTTAAGAAGCATGGTAAATTCGAAAACCGCTATGGCCATGAAATTGGCTTCGATAGCGTATAACGAAAAAGGTCAAATTAAAAGTACTTTAACTCAAACATTGCCAGAGTTGTTTGTCGGAAATAATATTGATGCAAGGGCTTGACGAAAAGACTTTAAAATGGTAGAATTTTAGCGGTTTTGGCGACGTAGCCAAGGGGTCAAAGGCGAGGGTCTGCAAAATCCTTATTCGTGGGTTCAAATCCCACCGTCGCCTCCAGGAATATACCTCGATTCAGGTTTTTGCCGATACGAAGAAGTCTCCTTGTAAAGGAGGCTTTTTTGTTTTTAATCGTTTGAAGCTCTTTTTCACCACGTGCGTGGGCTGTGGCGAAGGCGAGCCGAGCGAAAAGCTCGCTTTAAGCCGTTGCGAGACAAGCCAGTGAGCACGCTGCGTGGTGAAAGAATGAGAGGCGAAGTGTTCGCGAGCTGGATTTGCGAAAGATGCGTCTCTTTTTCTTGAGCAGAATTGTGCGAGCGATGCACGGAGCGTACCTCTGATTTGATTGAAAGGCGTGAAAAGTCTACATGTACTTTTGTAGTCTTTCACGCCGGATCTATTACTGGTTAATCTCTAACAGTTATAACCCCTTGGAAATAAGAAAAGCGTTTCTTTGTGGAAAACTTCTTTTTCTCATTCATCTTGACTTTCACAATGAAACGCGTTCCAACAAAAAAGGCGCCATCTCTGGCGCCAATCATTCATATAATTTCTTCGCTTTTGTATGTAAAAGGGTAAATGCCCCTTTAGTCTGTGGAAAGTTCGTTCCCCTCCAGAAATGGTCTCTCAATTTCATCT